>CAMJTE010000018.1 GCA_946408655.1 uncultured Caryophanales bacterium
AATTATAACTCCATAATCATAATAATTTGTGACTTTTATTTTTGAGTTTACCCTATGACAAAATTCTTTAATATTCTCATGACATAAAAGAATAATATCATTTCCAAATCTATTATACAAAATATTTAACAACTCTATTACATCTATATTCATAAGTCTAGTTTCATAATAACTTTTAATATACTCTTCTTCAATCATATATCTATATTCTAAATACTCTTTTATTTTTGAAGTATCTTGCTTTAATTTTAATAATTCTTGATACTTTTCTGCATATGGAGTATATGTTACAAGTAATGGAGCAAGTTTTTTATAAGAGGCACCATAGTATTCCCAAGCATTACCACCATCTCCTGTAGATACAGTATTTCCCCTTTTAACATTATCATAACTTCCAGTACCAATTATTATATTTGCTATATCCATAATTACCTCCTTATTACTTCTAATAATTTATCTACTATTTTATTAATTATTAAATCTTTATTTAATGCTCTAGTTGACTCAGTCGATTTTATAGTTAATGTATAATACTTATCATAATCTTTATCATAGATTGCAACATAAGTAATATTATTCTCTCCATATGGATTATTAATGTCCAATCTATTTAACTTACCAGTAATACCAACTCCATAATTAGAATTAGCAAACTTACTTATATTAAAAGCCATTTCTTTTGCTACTTCTATACTATAAACACTATATTTAGCAATAACTTCACTACTTACTCCCATCTTTATTTTATACTCATTAGAATATGTAACTGCAGAATACTTTAATATCTCACTAGCACCTTCTATATTAGTAATTGCGTTAACTACTCCGCCACCTGTACATGATTCCATAGTAGCTATTGTTTTATTCTTCTTAGTTAATAAATTAACTACTTCCTGCATAATATCTTCCTCCTTTCATAAAACTTATCTAATATATCTTTCATATAATTAGGAATATATTTGATTACTTCATTTTTAATCTTTTCATCTACTCCATAATATGCCTCTGCAATACTTCCAGCAATACAAGCTATAGTATCAGTATCTCCACCAATAGATAGCGCATTTCTAATTGTATCTTCAAAATCATTAGATTCTAAAAAACAAAATATTGCTTGTGGTACGGAATCAATGGCTTTAGATGTAAAATAGTAATTATGTCTTAAATCTTCTAAATCATAATCAAGCGAAAAGTAATTAGCTTCAATATATCTTCTTAAATTAATCTTAGATATTCCATTCTTTAGTAAAAATATAGATAGACTTACCGCTTCTGCACACATAATACTATCAGGATTATTATGAGTAGGAAGAGTAGCTTGTAATGACTCTTTCTTCACATCTTCTAATGTATTAAACAAATATCCAACTGGAGATATTCGCATAGCTGAACCATTACCATAACTATCTCCCTTGGAGTTGCCATTAAGCCATTTTATAAAACCAGGGCCATACCTACTTCTTCCATATTTATCAACGCCTAAATTAATTTCACGAAGGCCATACTCTTTTAACTTATCGTAATATGATTTATTATTAATAATTGCATCCATTATTGCTATTGTTAAAATAGAATCATCTGTAACGCTACAATTACCATTAAATAATGGCACTTCTCTATCTAATATTTTTATTCTATCGTTATAATCCCTTTTTCCTTTTGACTTTAAATCTTTAACTTCTAAAACTTCTAAGTAAGAACCAGCAACATCCCCTATAATTGCACCTAACATAACAACACCACCTAAATCATAGCACAGTCCCAATGCTATTTAATACTTTTACATTCAATATCAGTATCAAACTTATTTTCAAAGTAACTATACACTTCTTTTGTCCCATCTGGTTTAATCATATAAGACGTTGGAAATGATTTTTCCATTCTCTCTCTATTAAAATTTATTGTTCTATCTAATTCCCTTTTTACTTCTTCTTCGCTAAGTCCATAAAAATTTGTATATAGAACCTCAATACAAGGTTTAATCTGCTCTAACTTGATTGGATTATTACTCTTAGATACTATATATGTTCCAATATCATATAAATATTCCTCAAAAAACTTATTAATAACAGAAATATCATTTTTATCAATATCAGTATATTTCATCACCAATTCTTTATAATATTTAATATCTAGTTTCTTTATAACACCTAATAGATCATTAACTCCCCTAATTCTTGCTTTTTCTTCAGTAAATTTAATTGCAAATATATCATTATTTATTAATTTATCCATATACCTATTAACATTTTGGTAAAACTCTTCTAATGTTTTAGAAGATAATAAATTATACTCTGTTTTATCTTCGTATAAATACCTTTTAGCCCTAGATGCTTCATCAAAAGTCATTAACGAGTACACATAAGAATCTTCTCCAAGTATATTATCCCAAGTAGGATCAGATTGATATATACCATTTATTCCGTATTTAGGATCTACTAAATTTACAATCACTCTAGAATGGCCACCATATTCAGATTCAGCATTACCAGCATTTTCTGCTAATACATCAACTTTATCAAATCCCACATCCACACCAACACTATATGTAGTAGATTCAATTTCTAATTTAGAAAGTAGATCATTTAGTAAATTAGCATATCCAACACAAACCATATATTCATCATTATCAATTATACTATATAGTTTTCTTGCTTTCATCTTATCTTCATTTTCATTAACTTCTTTATACTTTTTAAAATGTTTTACTATACTATATGCATATAAAAACTTTTCATAAGGTGATAGATTAATAGCTGGTTTTATCATTTCATAAAGCATCTTTTCATGATTCATATAATTACTAATATCCATATTTAATAATTCATACTCAACTTCTATTTTATTTGAAATATGTTCTCTTTCAAATAATTCTTTATTAAAATCTTTTTTATTATTAACTTTTATAATATATTTAAAATTTGGATTAATAGCTTCTAATTTTTCTATACTCTCTAAAATATTTTTATAATCATCATAACCAAAATACACAGTTACACCTTTCAAAAGTGAAAAATATTTAATCTCTTCATCAGTCAAAGAACTAAATAAATGTAGTTCGTTACCTTCATTCATATCCTTTAAAACATCATAATTATAATAACCAATTAAACTTCTATTTATATTATAACTAATAATACTATCAAAATTAAAAGCAAGTTCTTCTTCTACTCCATACGTAACTATATTACTAATAAAACCATTTTTAAGTTTACCATAATCCGATTCTTTTAGTTTATAAATATCATCTCTACTACCCAAGTATACTTCAGTAATATTATGATTATTTGCAATTACATTAATTACTTCAGAATTTATTAAGCAAGATGATCTGATAAACAGAACACCTTTATATTTTTTTATATAATCTAATATTAAATTATTAATTTGCTGTTTATGTTTTTCATAGTATTCTGAATTAATACATAAAGTTTTAGGCATAATAAAATTATTAGAATAACTTAAAGGTTTATTAACATCATTTAATAGTATTCTTTTTTTATTGATAACAAGATCATCATAAATTCCAAATGTTGTAATATCAATATCACCAGATAAAGCATCTTGAAATGTCACGTACTTTGTATTTAAAGTAGGGCTATTTACTGCATAATATTTTTCCATATAAATCTCCTATAATATGTTATCATTATACTAAAAAAGTTATATTAAACGCAATATAGCTTTTCTATTTTTTACTAATATTTACAGTATATTTACTATTACCCCTATAGTTTCCCAATTCATCAAAATCATCATCTGTATCATAAGTAAATACAGTAAGCTCAATATCAGATGTAAGAAGATCTATGCTATTAGCATATAACTTAATTGATGTAAATAAAGTGTCATCATTGTATTCACTCTCTTCAATATGTGAATAAAAGTTAGAATTTCTATTTTTATAATCATCATATAAATAATTAAGAATATATCCGTTTGTTATTGTATTACTAGGATTAGTTATAGTCTGATTAATACTCTCACCATTACTTAAACTATATTTAATATTAAATCCAACTTTAATACTCTCATGATTATCTAAACTTATGAATTTATTATAGTATTCTTCTCCAAACTTACTATTTAAATTAACAATACCATCATTAGAAAAATATATTTGATATACACCAATATCTTTACCAGATACTATATCAGTACTATAATCTGTTACAAGTTCTAACGTTCTTCCTTTTTCTAAATATAAACCAACTATAGTATTATTATCATCTTTATAAGTCTGCTTAACCTCTTCAACCTTTTTTATATTATTAGTCTTTTTAACTACATTATTCTTTTTACTACCACATGCACATAGAATAAAACACATGCATATTATTATTGCTTTCTTCATATCTAATCCAATCTAGGCGTTAATATTTCATAGCCATCTTTAGTTACTAAAACTGTATGTTCAAAGTGTGCTGCTGGTGACGCATCAAGTGTTTTTACAGTCCACTCATCATCAAGAATATATATATCTTCACTACCATATGTAAGCATAGGTTCAATACATATAACCATACCCTCTTTAAGTCTAGGTCCAGTACCTTTTTTACCAAAATTCGGTACATCTGGTGCTTCATGCATGTTTGTACCTATTCCATGTCCACATAATTCTTTAACTATTCCCAAATTATGATCTTTTGCATATTTCTCAACAGCATAGGATATATCACCTATTCTATTTCCTGGCTTTACCATTTTTATTCCTTCATATAAGGCAAGTTCAGTATGCTTCATTAAATATTCTTTTTCACTATCAATACTATCTACTTTGTAAGTCCAAGCAGCATCTCCTTGATAGCCTTTATAACCTATAACCATATCAATAGTTATAATATCACCATTTTTTAATTTATAATCATCAGGTATTCCATGAACTACTGTATCATTCACACTAGTACAAAGCGCACAAGGATATCCTTCGTAACCTTTACAAGTTGGAAATCCACCATTTTCAACAATAAAATCTTCTGCAAGTCTATCTAATTCCTTAGTAGTAATTCCTTCTTTAATATATGGTTTTAAATATTTATGAGTAAGTGATACAAGCATTCCTGCTTTTCTCATCAATTCTATTTCTCTTTCACTTTTTATCGTAATCATAACTCCTCCAGTTCTAACTAATTATATCACAAGTAGTAAAAGAAAAATAGAGATTTCTCTCTATCATTTAGAATTAATATTATTAAGAGTTTCTTTAATAGTAGTAACTTCTACATTGTTAACTTGATACCAACCATACTTAGTCATCAAGTCATAAGTATTTGCTTGTGAAGTTAATGTGTCTTGTAAGCATTCTTTAAGAATACTTCTTGATTGTTCATTAGAACTTTCTAAAGTTCCATGTACAAACACCTCAATTGTACTTTTTAACACAAGTAAATAATTATTCATTATTAATTGATCAGTCATTTGCCATCTCCTTTAAATAATTCATAAGTCTTTCTTTTCTAGATTTATGATTACATACCTCTTCATTCATAAAACTTATTAATGATTCATCTTGCATAAAACCTATAGATTGTTCTAAAATCTTAATAATATTTTCTTCGTGTCCTACTGCATCTTCAAAATAAGAAAGTTCTTTCTGTGTCATATCAATCACCCAATACTATTATGTACTAAAAATAATTTTTTAAACAAATTTTTAAATTTCTCATTTTTATAGATTGACATGTACTAGAAAATTTTATACAATAATATTGGCATGATACTCCATGCCAGTACTCTTACTTTCTAAGTGTAAGAGTACGAACCAAAACCCCCTGAAGACGACCGAGAGGTCGTCATTTTGTTTGTTTATAAGGGATTACTTGCCTTTATTTATATTTCAACCACCCATTTAACTACCCATGTTGGTAGTTTTTCTATAGTTTAGAATAGTTTAAGTTAGTTTATTTATGGTACTTACAATATCATTTAGTTTACTTTTGAACATATGTGAATAAGTATTTAAAGTTTCATCTATTTTAGTATGGCCTAGATATTTTGCAACTAAAGTTATATTCGCACCATTATTAATAAGTAATGATGCACAGCTATGCCTAAAATCATGAATTCTAATTTGCTTAACACCAGATAACTTACATATTCTAATTTTTCTACGTCTTATTTTTCCATTTGTTATAGGATTATCATCACCAAACACATACCAATCATTATTAAAACCATACTCTTTTATATCTATCGATAATAATTCTTTTAAATCATTTAGTAAAACATCGGCAATTGGTATTTCTCTGATACTAGATTGAGTCTTTGGAGTAGTAATCATATATTTCTTTGAATCATCATTATCAATTTGAAGAACATTTTTATTAACTTTTAATATTTTGTTTTCAAAGTCAATATCATTCCAGGTAATAGCTCTAGCTTCTCCTCTACGAAGTCCACAATAATAAAGTGTTTCAAATAAACATTTATACTTTATATCATCTTCAAAACTTATAAATTTTTTAAACTCTTCAAGTGTATAAAAAAGCATTTCTTTCTTTATTTCATTAGGATTAGTAAATTTAGTTATCTTAGTATAAAATGATCTAAAGTTAAATCCATATATCTTCTCACCCCAGTTAAGAACAATCTTAATAAACTTTTGAATATCATTTTTATAAGCCGTTGATATATCTAATTTATTAATCTCTTTTCTCCACAATTCATAATATTTAACATCTAAACCCTTTAACTTAATATTATCAAGTAACTGCATATACTTTATTCTATCTCTATAAGTTTTTAATGTAGTTAGTTTTACTTTATCTTCTTGATAAGCATAATATGCTGTATATAACTGTTTAAAAGTCATACTACTATCTTCATTTAAATACCCAATTGTTGATATAAAATCACGCTCTGCATTTAATGCTTCTTTTTTTGTTTTAAATGCTTTAGAAGTATACTTTTTTCTTTTACCTGATAATGTTGGTACCCAAGTATAAAATATCCACTTACGTCCGTCTTTAGTCCATTTATATTGTTCTAATAGTCTTGTAGCCATTATATCCCTCCTTTTTGCTTACAAAACTATCATGCACTCCTAATTCATTTTATCATAAATAAGGAGTGCGTTAATAGTTTATCTTTCAAATTTATCATTAGATTTATAATTGTTTCTATATTCATATTTAAAATTTATATCATCAGCTTTATCGTTTATCAGATCTAAATCTACATTATCATTACGCTCATAATTAATACCAATTTTATGACCTAGTGCTTTACACACATTGATACATAAATTAATAAAATAAGATATCCTTTCTTTAAGACTATCTATTTGTCTTTCTAAAGAATAGATTAATCTGTTTTTGTCATCTATCAATTTCTTTTGATTACTTATAATAATATCTCTTTCTTTGATTGCTCTAGTATCCTTATACTTATCATTTTCTAAAGATAGTTTATCAATCCTACTTTTTAAATCATCAATAATAATATCCTTTTCTTTTATATCCTTAATACTATTTAAATTATCTTTCTTTAAGTTTTTAGAATAATCAATTAAGTTATTAATATCTTCATCTTTGTATCCAATAACCTTTCTCTTAATTGGATTTAATATTTCATCATTATTAATCTTTTGAATATCTTTTAGCAACTCCAACTCAATCTCATTTAACTGTTTATTCTTGTTTAGTTCCAATGATATATCATTAATCTGTGATTCTAATTCATTTAATGTATGTTTAGCCTTAGTAATATGTTCTTTATTCGCACCAATATTACCACGATACAAGTTAAAGCCTTTACTAGTTATAAATTCATTATATTTATCTTGTATTTTAGCAAATGATGTTTTACCACCTAACTTTTTCCAAAATTGATCACAGTTTAAAAACTTACCCTTTTCAATCTCAAATAAACCTTTACCATTTTCATCTTTCTTCTGAATAGGCATAAGCTTAACGTTACCATCTTTACCAATTACTTCATGCTTAATTAAATTACCATTATCATCTTTTTCAAAGACTTTTCTTTTAACCTCATCTACAACAGGCATAAAGTAAAAATGCATATGTGGTGTATCTTCATCATAGTGTATTTCTGCACATACTACATTTTCACGACCAACTAATCCTTCTAAAAATTGATAACTATAATCAAAGAATTCTTTAACCCTTACAGGTATATCTTCATCACTATTAATATCTGGTACTAATATAGATTCTCCTTTATATTTACCTTTTTGATGAATACGATTACTTTCTTTAAAATTCATACCTAAACTTTGAAAAAACTCCTTACCACTAGAAACAATCGCACCATTTAATAGGTTTGTATTCTTACCATTATTGTAATGAATACTATTTTCTTTTAACATAGAATAAACTTGAGCTTTTAAATTCTTGTTAGTAGCGATAAAAGACTGATTAAACTTAGTTCTATTTAAATCGTAATTACCTGTTCCTTTTCTCTTAGTAAGTTCGATACCAAGTCCTGTTAAATCGCTTGCTTTATATTTGTTTTCAAACCTTATAACTTGATTGCCATCATACAATTTATCACCCCCTTATATTAAATTTGTTACTTTGGACAAGTATTGTCCTATCTCACTAGGGCATAGCCCAATTGTGAGTTTAGGGATTAAATCCCTAAAAACCCTAACTTGCTTAATTTAATAATTAATCAAGTATAAATAATAAGTATCCACTGGATTCTTATTATTTAGTAAAATATTCGTTATCGCTACTTTCACGGACAAGCCGCAAAACGTACCCCACTCATATTTTACAAATAACTTTTTAAAAAAGTTAACAAAAACTATGATGAAAATTATTCATTTTCATCAATCGGTTCTTCATAGTGTGCGATGTATAACCTAGCAGTACCTGTTTTCTTTATAAGAATATCAACACCTTCTTTATTCAGTATATCTATACTTGAATGTAACAGTCTTCCAAGTTGTCTTGGTGTAATTATCAAATTCAATTTATTAATTATCTCATTACATGTAAACTCACAATCACTAACACTACTTACATATTTAATAATCTGTATTAAATTAAAATTAATTTCATCATCTTCCTCTTTACTGGTTACATTGAATATTTGATTTTTAGTTTTCTTAAGATTAATATCTATTTCAGGAAAATCTCTATTAATAACATTTAATCTAATAATTGATTTATCATTCTTACTTTCAATTAATGTTAATTTACCGTCAACCACTGCATCAAAAGCAGTACTACCTAAAACTGTACCTCGTTTATTTAAATGATGAGTAAATAGAATTGTTAAATCATATTTCTCACATATACTTCTTAATTTAGGTAGTAACTTTTGCCCAACATCTTGGTAATTATTAATATCATAATCAATACCAACATTAACATCTTTTAGCATATCAATTATTAATACCTTACCATCTTTATATTTAGCAAATTCCATAATATCAACTTCTAATTCATTAAGGTTTACTTCACCTTTACCATTTCTATCTATGATAAAAAAAGTATCTTTAGGAAACTCTAAACCTAAGAAATCAATACGGTCACGAATTTGACCAAAATCTGATTCCGTGCTAATATATAAAACGGGTGAGGATTTTACATTATGTCCTAAAAATTGTTTTCCACTTGCTATAGCATAGGAAAGCTGCAATGCAAACATAGACTTTCCTACCTTAGCATTCGATACTAAACAATATAACCCTTTAGACTTCATTATGTCATCAATAATGTTGTCTTTTTTTTCGATATTCATAATATCTTCAATTACTCGCACAATATCACATCCTTTCTACTCTTGATTCGAGATAATTGATATTAATATCAAGATAATCAACAACTTCTTTCATTGGAACTAAGTGTTTAGGTATTCTATATCCTTGATTTACAAGTTTATTTTTAATATCTCTTTTAATTTTTAAAGCAGAATTTCTACCAAACTGACCTAGTTTCATTAAATCACTTAAACTACACCACTGTTTTGATATTAAGTTTAATGTTTCACTTGCCGTCATTTTTTCACCACCCTTTCTAATTTTTTATGATGGTTTAAGATTACCAACAACTCTCGTGCCAATAGAGTTTGCCTTGCATTTATTTTGAGTGTCAGCATATCGGCGATTTCCAACACTTATTAAATTTTCAAAGAACAAATTAGGTGCAATTTGTCAATTTGACAATTGTTTTAAAAGTGCCATATTGCACCTAACATGTAAAGTATAACATCTTTGGTGTATTTTGTCAACTAATAAATCCAAATAAATTTCATACTACAATAATGTAGAAAATGACATCAAAGTGACACCATAGAAATAGACAAAATGCACCATATGTGCTATAATTAACCCAAGGAGGCTCACAATGAGAAGTAAAGAAAAAGATACCGTAAATGTTGTTATAGGAAAAAACATGGCAAAAATGCGAGCACAATTTAATTTATCACAAAAAGAAATATGCCAAGTAATTGGTGTTAATAGAAATACATATAAAGATTATGAAGTTGGAAAAAGAACTGTTCCCCTACAAATACTACAAGATTTAGCAAAATTCTATAAAGTATCTACTAACTACTTTTTTGAAAATATGCCAAAGTTACCACCAGATAAAGAAGTAATAATGCGTAGATTTGCTGAAAGTGTTGCAAATAATAAAGAAAAATATATTGCAATAGATTTATTTGATCCAAACGCAATGAAAAAATACTTTGATGATAAAGAAAAAAAATTACAAAGTAAAGTAAGACTTAGAGTGAAGAAATTAAGATTAGATAATAGTAAAACACAACAAGAACTAGCAAAATATCTAGGCGTAGATAAATCTACTTATAATAAGTATGAAAATGGGAAAAGAAAGTTCAATAATGATGTAGTTAATCAACTAGCTGAATATTACAATATTAAAGTAAGCGATATTGTTGATTAACATAAGTGACGTTATGACATTAAACTTTAACAGGGGGATATCCATAACAAACGTCATAACGTCATAAATTATTGATTTTTTAACAGTTTTCTGTATAATATTATGTACGTGTAAGAATATTTTTCTAAAATAAAAAAAATTATAGCAAAAAGTTAGTTGGTGATGAAATGATAGATTTAACAGATAGTCCTATTATAAAAATTGAGAATGATGGATATGCAACAAATTTTAGAGAGTATAAAGGAAAATTATACTATTGCAAGCGCTCTATGACAAACTATGAATTAATCACTAGTTATATTGCACAATTATTAGGAATCGAATGTTTGAATTACGAAGCAGCTATAATTAATGATAATTTATATATTTTAAGTGAGAATTTCATTAGTGAAGAAATAATCTTTAAAGATGGATATGATATTATTAATGAATACATGAAATTTCATAAATTAAATGGTATACCAGATGAAAAATTCAATAATTTGAATACATTATCAAAAATTTTAAATGAAAAATATGGTATAGATTCATACGATATAATAAAAAATTTAACTGATATCTTTTCTTTTGATTTACTCATTGGATATAGCGATAGACAAAGTCCGAATTGGGGTATTATTGAAAAAAATGAAAAGGCAACTCTAGCACCCATGTATGATGGAAAATGGAGTTTTAATTGTGACAATCCAAGACTTTTAATTAGTAAAGATGATATAAACAAATCTCTTGATACTATTATTTTACATTTTTTAAATACTGCAACACCTACATCCATAAATAATTTTGAAAGATATTATAAAATCATTACTCTTGATTTGCTAAAAACAATAATATTGCAGGTTTCAAAATTGTATAGTATTAATTATAACCAAAGGAAAATATTAAAAAATTTTATAAATAGAAAAGATATTATTAAAAACTCTTTAAAGAAAAATAAGTATTAACAAATAAAAAATTCATGATATAATGAGGATAATTGCAAACTATAAATATTCACATTCCGTACGTATTACTACAATATTTTAAGAAAGGTTGATAATTATGTTAAATAAAAAAGATTTAGATAAACTTAAAGAAAAGTATGAAAATGATAAAAACAATATTTTAAGACAAAGAATGTTAAATAAAGTAAAATTAGTTGATTTAATACAAGATCAAAATACTGAATTAAATTATGATTTTAATATTAATATTAATACTCATGGAATTACAGATCAAAAATCATCAGGAAGATGTTGGATTTTTGCAGCACTTAATATATTAAGAGAAAAATTAATAGAAAAATGTAATTTAGATAATTTTGAAATATCTGAAAGTTATATTGCATACTATGATAAATTAGAACGTTTTAATATTTTATTAGAGAGATTAATTAATTATAAAAATGAAAATAAGAATTTATATGATAGAAGTGTATCAAATTTATTAGAAAAAGGAATCATAGATGGAGGGTATTTTACTCAATTTGCTGATTTAGTAAATAAGTATGGTGTTGTTCCTAAAAATGTATTTCCAGAATCATTTTCATCTTCTAATACTTATGAAATAAATCAGATTTTATCAAGGCTTTTAAGAAAATTTTATCTTGAATTGGAAGATGAAATTAAAAAAATTGATGATTTAAAAAATAATTATATGGAGCAAGCTTATACAATAATGACTAACATTTATGGAATACCACCAGAAATATTTAATTTTGAATATACTGATAAATCAGGAGAATATCATATTACAAAAAACATTACACCAAAAGAGTTTTATGATAGGTATATAGGAATTGATTTAAAAAATAATTATATAGAATTATCATCTTATCAAGATGAAAGAATAAAATATAACAATGTGTATGTAAAAAAAGACAGTTCCCGCATTAGTGAATCAAATGATTATAGAACTTTAAATGTGTCACCACAAGATTTTAAATCATTAATAATTAAGCAAATAAAATCATTGGAACCAGTTTATATTTATTGTTCTACGACATCTAAAAGAATTGATGGTGTGTGGATTGATTTAATGGAAAGGTATGGTGACACATTTGATTTTAATCTTAAATTAGATAACAATTCTGTACAAAAGACTAATGGACTAACAAACACTCATTGCATGTTAATTACCGGTGTTAATATAATTGATGAGAAGCCAATTAAATGGAAAATAGAAAATAGTTGGGGAAATGAATATGGTAACAAAGGATATTGTGTTGCATCTGATAACTGGATTAATAATTATGTGTATAGGATTGTAATAAATAAAAAATATTTGTCAAACGATCAACTTAATATATTAAAGAAAAATCCAATTTTAATAGAAAATTGGGATGCAAAATTTTAGAGGTTTATTATGAATTTATTAGAAAGATTTTTAAAATATGTATCTATTGATACAACTTCAAATTCAAAAAAGCAAAATAGTCCAACTAGTAATGGCCAAATAAAACTTGCAAAACTTTTAGTGAATGAATTGAAAGAAATAGGTATGGACGATATATACTATGATGAGAAACACTGTTACGTATATGCGCATCTTTTAGGTGACAAAAGATTCCCAAAAATTGGTTTTATATCCCATATGGACACATCAGAGGATGTAAGTGGGGTTAATATTCAACCAAAAGTAATTAACAATTATGATGGAAAAGATATTATACTAAATAATGGTATTGTTTTATCTACTAAAATGTATCCTGAAATAATAAAGCAAAAAGGAAAGACAATAATAACAACAGATGGAACTACATTGCTTGGTGCAGATGATAAATGTGGAATTGCAGAAATTATGTCTATGTTAGAATTTGTCTCATCATCTGATATTAAACACGGAGATATTTATATTGCTTTCACACCTGATGAAGAAATTGGATTAACTATTAAAAATTTTGATTTTGACTATTTTAAAGTAGATTATGCATATACAGTTGATGGTAGTGCATTAGGCCAGATTAAATATGAGAATTTTAATGGTGCTACAATTGATATTGATATAAAAGGATTTGCAACTCATTTAGGATATGCAAAAGGAATTATGATCAATGCTGCTAGAATTGCAACACTTATAAATTCTTATGTGCCAAATGAATTACCTGAAAATACTGACGGTTCTAATGGATTCTATTATTTAAAAAGTATTGAAGGAAATCTAACATCTGCTCATCTAAAATATTATATTAGAGATTTTGATAAATCAAATTTTGAACTTAGAAAAAAAGAATTAATTAATATTGTCAATAAAATTAATAAGGAATATAATAACTGTGCTAGAATTAGTATTGAGGATACATTCTGTAATATGTATGAATATGTTTCTAAGCATCACAATTTAATAGAAAATACACTTAACGCGATTAAAAAGGTGGGTGTAAAACCTTTGATTGAAAAGATAAGAGGAGCAACTGATGGTTCTGATATAAGTGAAAAAGGAATTCCATGTCCTAATTTAGGCACAGGTGCATATAACCATCATTCAATTTTTGAATATGCATCATTAAACGAAATGAAAAAAACAGTTGAAATTTTAATTTCTATTATAAAAGAATCTACGAAAAAAAATGATTAGATAATTTAAAATTTATAGTTAATTTAGTAGAAAACTGAGAAAGATTATACAACGTAAACAATCTAGTAACCCCCTATATTCAGCTTAATAGATTGTTTTAATTTTTCAACCACCCACTCAAATACCAAAAGTAGTAAACTATATGGTATTCAGTTAAACTTTTCTAAACTTTATTAAACTATAATTCGTTATAATATAAAGGAAAAGCATTTAGGAGTACATGATAAAAGTTTTCCCCCTGAAGACGACCGAGAGGTCGTCATTTTGTTTATTATAGTTTAAATACATTTATGTAGTAATTTTATTTACTTTTTTTTCTTTATTTGATATTATATTAAGCACTGAGAGGAAGATAATATATGTCACAAATAATAATAAATTATGATTTATTACATGTAATTAAAGAAGCAAAAGGAATAAAGAAGTTGCCTAAAGGATTTTCTATAATTAGCAAACCATTAGAATTGGGATATCCTGTTGCTGTACTAATTAATTCAATAAACGATCAATATCCAGCAAATGTGGTAGTTCCTACAACTGTGATAGCGGCTACTATATCTATTGGTTTGGGAGAATTAATTCTATCCATAATGGCTAAAAAAACTACTATGGATTTAGCTAATATTAAATTGGAACTTTTATCTAAACAATTAAACAATTTATCTATTAAAACAAGTCCAGAATTATTGTTAAAATCTCAAGTATATCACAAAGATTATAGTTTTAACAAAGATGATTTAGGGATAATTCGAAATAGATATATAAACGTTCCAATATATAATTATAATAGAGAAGAAATAACAACCTCAATTAAAGAGGAACATTTATTAACTACAAATAATTATGTATTAAAACTAGGTACTCCTCAAGCAAAAAAAGAAAAAGCTTTAAGAAAATCATTTGGCACTATTTAAAAAATAACAGTAGATAAAAACCTAGCAAGCCCTACTCTACTTACTAGATTTTATATTTTTTCAACCACCCAGTCAACTACCAAAAGTAGTAAATCAAGTAGTATTTAGTTAAACTTTTCTAAACTTTATTAAACTATAATTCGTTATAATATAAAGGAAAAGCATTTAGGAGTACATGATGTTAGTTTTCCCCCTGAAGACGACCGAAAGGTCGTCATTTTGTTTATTATTAATCGATAATGTTTATTATGGTTTACAACAGTTTAAAATAGTTTAACAATGTTTAATAAAGTTTGGATACCCTATTGTTTTATGGGTAATTGAATTTATTAAAAATAAATTAAATGCTATGAAATATATAGATAATAATATTTTATTGTTATATAATAATGGTGAATGGATGAACTAATATGTTGGATAAATCATTTCAAGAAATAACTAATAATATAAAAAGTATGGTTAGTAAAACTCAGTTAGATATAATGTTAGATGCTAATTCAAAATTGATTAATTTATATTATAATATAGGTAAGACTATATCAGATAATTATGAATTGGGAAATAAGTTTGTTGATAATCTTGACTTAGAATTAAAATTATCATTTCCTAATTTAAAAGGGTTTTCTGCTAGAAATTTGAATTACATGAAATCTTTTTATGAAGAATATAAAGATGATTCTGAATTTTTGCACCTAGGTGCAAAATTACCTTGGAAGCATAATATTATATTAATTGAAAAAGTAAAAGACAAAGATATTCGCAAATGGTATATGGAACAATGTGTTGTAGAAGGTTGGTCTAAAAGTGTTTTAATTTATCAAATAGATACTAACTTATATACTAGACAAGTTAAAAATATAAAACATAATAATTTTGAATTAACTTTGAAGAAAAATAGTGATCTAGCAGATAATATGATGAAAGAACCTTATGTCTTTGATTTAATTGAATTAACTAATGATTATAAAGAACGAGAATTAGAAAATAAGATGCTTGAAAGATTAAAAAATGTTCTTTTAGAGTTAGGTAGTGGTTTTTCCTTTGTTGGTAATCAATATAAAATAACAGTTGATAATCAAGATTTTTACATTGATCTTTTGTTTTACCATATTAAATTAAAATGTTATATTGCTGTAGAATTAAAGGTAGTTGAATTTAAACCAGAATTTGCGAGTAAATTAGGTTTTTATCTTACCACTTTAGATGAAGAAGTTAAAGATGAATCTGATAATCCATCTATTGGTATTATTCTATGCCAAAATAAGAGTAATAAAATAGTTGATTATACTTTAAAATATATTAATAAACCTGTTGGTGTGAGTGAATATAAAATATTTGATAAACTTTCTAATGAATTATCAAAAGAATTACCAACTAAAGAAGATATTGATTTACACATAGATATAGATGATGAATAAATAAGGAAATATACATTAAATTGAGTTAAACCGAATTTAAGCCGGTTTTAAACCGAAAATAAGCCGAATTTTGTAAAAAAAAAATATTAGTGACGTTATGACGTTAAATTGTACTAGGGGTATGATAAAAACTAACGTCATAACGTCATTCTTGTAATAAAGGTATTGATTTTAAATTAAATTATCGTATAATATGTATGAAATGGAATGGAGGAGTCATATGATTGAAAATTTTTTTGACTATATCATTATAATGGCTTTTGAGTCATTATTGATGTATGGTGATCAGAAAAAATTAAAGTATGAACAATTGCATAATTATAGAATGTATTTAGTATCTAAAATAAAGTTATTTTTAAGTAAAAATACATATTTATCTAACAATACTAAACTATATGAAGATGCTAAACAATTTATAGATAGTAATATTTTAATTAATTCACAAATAGAAAAACAATTATTCAAACATTTTATAGATAATAATAAATCTGAATTTAAAATGGACGGAGATGGCATCAGCATAACTGATTATGTAAATCCAGAACAATTATTTTCTTATCGAATGAGCGTTATTCGAAATACACAGTTGTATAGTTTGTTTCAGAATTTCCAAAGTGATTTAGATTTGTTAGATATAATAGATGCAAATAAAGTGAAGAATAATATAAACAGTATTATTAATGCAGAAAAAATAAATGAACTTTTATTTTCGATTAATACCGACAATCAATTAATTAATGTGAATCAAAACAATTCAATTGTATCATCAATAATAAATTATTTAATTAAACAATCTTCATATTATGTAGCAAGGTTTATAAAATTATTCAATATTATCTGTAACACACAAACAGAATATAAAAATTTTAATGATTTAAAAGAACTTAATTTGTTTAGTGATTATTTAGAACGAAAAGATACTTTTTATAAAAAATATTTTGAGAACAATCTTATTGATTTAAGGACAACAAGTACAAATAAATATATGTTATATGCTATGTTTACTGACGAACAATTATATATTTATAAAATTGCTAATTATTTAGACATAGTATATGAAGAAAAGTTGATTGAAGATAATACTAAAGATAATCATTTAGACGATGATGATTTGGATGAGGATGATTGGGATGTTGACGAAGAAAATGATTTTATTGATGAAACAGATTATGATAATCAAGATGATGATTATCTAGTAGATAATGATGAATGGAATAATGAAGAATACAATGATGATGGATTAGATATTAATAATTTGAAACAATTTGTAATCGCAGATACTTTATTTTATTTGAATTATATATCTGCTATTAATAATTATATATCGAGATATTCAATGAATGATGATCTTTTAAAAACGAAGAAAAGAATGCTTTATTTTTTAGATCAAAAAGAATATGGATTATATGATGATAAAAATATTTTTAAGGCCATAAACAATTTATCTAAAGAAAGTATTGATGATCCTAAGTATTACAATGAATTTTATATTTTTTCAAGATTGTTTATATCTGATATTATCGTTTACGATTCAATAGATTGTAATACATTAAAAAAGATATTATTCATTTATACTTATTATAAAATGTCTAATGATGAACGAATAATAAGTTATATATCAGAGTTTAATACGGATGTTAGCAAAAAATTATATAATGCTGTAGTAAATCAAGAATTTTACTGTTTTGGTGTAAAGCCAGATGATGATTCTAAACTAAAAAAGCACAAAAAATCATAGCAACGTTATTAATTAGTATGGAATGGCAATCTATAATAAATATTTAAATTTATAAATAATATGACATAAACGTTATATAATAATGTTGAATGGAGGATTAACTTAACATGAATAATGAAGAATATGAAAAAGTATATAATCAAACTTTAAAAGAAATTAAAGACATGCTAGATAAAACTACACATCCTACTAAGTATATTAATACAAAAGGAATGTCTAGAAAAGAAAAAGAACAGTTAATTATTGACTTACAGGATAAAATTTATAGATTACAATGTGAAATAGTCATTAGAAAAAGGGTTAATGACCAAATAACTAGTGGTTTAATAGATAGTAAATATCAGCAGGTTACACAGTTATTGCATAATCCCTTACTAACATTACCAAGTGGGAAACAAGTATATTTTAGTTCATTAAATGATGATCAAATACAATATTTGGAGAGTTTGGCATCAGAAAAGCACTTATGATAATTTGATGCTAAAAGTTGAAACAAGTATACATTTAATTAATAATTATTAAGAAGATATAGATATTATTACTCCAAATGATTTAAAACATAATATAGTAAAAAATAACCTAGTAAGCACTATTTTACCTACTAGGTATTTTAGTTTTTCAACCACCCATTCAACTACCAAAAGTAGTAAATCAAATGATATTTAGGTAAACTTTTCTAAACTTTATTAAACAATAATTCGTTATAATATAAAGGAAAAATACTTAGGAGTGCATGATAAAAGTTTTCCCCCTGAAAGTCGACATATTAAATTATGTCGACTATTTTTTGTTGTAATATAAGGAATTCCAGACAATCAATGTTTTGCAAATACCCCTTTAGGTAGCAAATAGGTAGCATTTTCAACTATTTTTTTACTTAATTTTGTTCTAAAACATGTATAATAATTCTTTAAAATGTGATATAATCATTTTGGGAAGTGTCGGATTTTTTTAAAAAAAATCCAACGATTTCCAAAAAAGAAAGAAGGTTTAGTTATGATTTTAACATACAATGAAGCATACAAAAAATATAAAAATGATTATGGAATTAGTAAAGCAATTTCTAATAAAGAATTATATAAAATTGCTAGAGGAATATACTCTGATAAATTAAATATTGATCCAATTCTTATATATTCAAAAAAGTACCCAAGTGCAATTGTTACTATGGATTCTGCATTTTATTATTATAAACTTACAGATTATATACCAGACAAAGTATATTTATCTATCGCACGTCATGCTAGGCCAATAAAAGAGGAAAATGTGGTAATATCATATATAGATGACGAAACTATTGATTATGGTAAAACCGCCGTCCAAGTATTTATGAGAAGATTCTCATAAAACTTATGACAAAAACTTTACTTTATTTGGGTCAAAATGTACAAAATTTGATGAATCAGAAGATAGACTAATTGATGTTACAGAAGTTAGAATAGAAAGACCCAAATATAATCAAAATGAGAAATATTCTGGTAAGAAAAAATATCATACAATGAAAATACAAATTGTTAGAGGTACAGTTACAGGTTTTATATATGAAATAGAAATAGGAGCTGGTAAAGAACACGATTTTCATTTATGGAAAAGAACATTTAAGGGTTCACCAAAAAATGTAACTAACATTGTTGATTTAGGCTATATAGGCATGGATAAGATACATACTAACAGTAGAATTCCAAAGAAAAATAGTAAAAAACACAAGTTAACAAAAGATGAAATAGAATATAATAAATTATTAGCCAAAGACAGAATATTTATTGAACATACTAACTCTTGGATAAAAAGGTTTAAGATATTATCAACAAAATTTAGAAATAATCTATCTTATTTTGCAAAGTTTGCGGTTTTGTTATGTGGATTTTATAATTTTAATGCCGTTTAATTCTAGTTTCCGAACAACTCTAATATTTTTTAAGTTCTTTTAAATAATATATTGTTTTCATTTCTTCGTATAATTTATTTATCTTTTTTAATAATTGTTCTTTACTCATTTTAAATTCCTTCTTTCTATTTTATTAATCTATCAAATAATTTTAAATTTTCTATCGCAATACTTTCTATTTCATCATAACTCTTATATGGCATAGTTGCTTTTAAACATTCAATATAATCATTTGTACTATACTGAATCTTTTTATCTGAAATATTATGAGTTGCGATTAATTCCGTGTTATAATAAATCAGAAGTTTATTATCATTCTCTTGTAGTTTAACGGTTTGATTAATATACTTTATTGAAACAGAATATTTTGTACCTTTATAATAAACAAGACTTTCATTTGATACTTTGGCGGGTATCATATTACTAATATAATGTTCAATTATGGCTTGCCCAGGTAAAGGTTTCAAATATTCTTTTTCTATTTCAAAGAGAGTTATTGGTGGCATATTAGTAGTTGAATTTATTTCAGTATTTATCTTATCATTAAGTCTGCTCATAATACCCATCAACTCTTCAACAGTTTCAAACTCGTTATCATATGGTAATATCCAACTTACAAATTTATTACAATTCTCAACTTTACCTTTTGTTTCACAATGTCTAACTCTACATTTTTTAGGAGTGGTATCCATGTCCTTACAGAAAGCTTTAAATTCACTTACAAACTCATGTTCTGAATAATTAACTATACTTGACATATTATCAGTAAGTATTGTCTCAGGTACACCTCCAATCTTTTTAAATGAGTTAATAAGACACCTTTCAACAGTTTCTCTAGTCATAAACTCAGTAACTTCATATGTATGCATTCTTGAAGCACTCAATGTGGCCGAGAATACATAAAATACAACATCATCTCCATTTCTATTATGCAAAGTTATTGGCCCTTTCCAGTCAAACTGTAATTGCTTGCCATAATCTGTTTCATACCTTGGATGAACATCTTGCTTTTTAGGAATAAGTATATCTTTGTATTTACAAACATATTTTCTAAAATTGGAATATGAACCAATATTATCATCAATATTCATAATAATATACTCATATACTGCTTTTTTATTTACTCCAGGAATATTTAATTTTGTTTTAATCAAATCTTGATGTTTATCTAACTTAGATTCTTTTTTTCTTTTCTTTTTATTGGTTATTCCTAAATACTTCTTTTTAGCAGTCCTTCGATCAAGACCATATTCACGACCAAGTGCCGAAAAGTTAGGCTTAAGATTAGCTGTTTCCAAACATGTAATCGCTCCTTTCAAATTTCCCATTTGTTATCACCTCCAATTCCGTAATTAGAGTATAACAAAAGAATGTACTTTAGGGTTAATTTTATGTACAATTTTGTACATTCTTATTTTCCCTTTTTCGTACATTCTTATAGTATCATTTACAATTTTTTTATTTCAACCACCCACTCAACTACCAAAAGTAGTAAATTAAGTAGTATTTAGTTAAACTTTTCTAAACTTTACTAAACGATAATTCATTATAATGTAAAGGAAAAGTACTTAGGAGTGCATGATGTTAGTCTTCCACCCTGAAATCTTAGTCGAAAGACTAGGATGTTTTTCTTCTTAAAAAAAATACTTATAAAATTTCTTAACATATCTTGCTAAAGGTATATCAGCAGTTGCTAAATCATAATCTAATAATTCTTTTGGATTAACCCATTTATAATCAAAATGATCATGTAAATTAATTTCTCCAGATATATACTTACATTCATATAGTTTTAAATTAACAGTTTTTGATGGATAATGATGAACATTATTAACTAGATATCTATTTACTTTTATCTCAATATCAAATTCTTCTTTTATTTCTCTTTCTATTGCTTGTTTTTCCGATTCTCCATCTTCAACTTTTCCACCAGGAAATTCCCATTTGTTTATAACATCATTATCTCCTGTAGCTCTTTTTGCTATCAATACACAATCATCTTTATATATTAATGCAGCAACAACATTTATCATTACATCACTCCTTTTAATCTAAGTTATATGAATTATCTAATATATTTATAATATCATTATTATAATCATTACTATTTAGATACTCTAAACTATCTTCTTTTGCTTTAAGTAATAATTTAAAATCTCGTTTAATATTGGCAAGTTTAAAGTTCATATCTCCACTTTGTTTTACACCAAATAAATCTCCACTACCTCTAAGTTTAAAATCTTCTTCACTTATTTTAAATCCATTATTAGTATTAACCATAATATTTAGTCTTTCTGTATCTTTATCACTAATTAAAATACAATATGATTGCAAGGTATTTCTACCAACTCTACCACGAAGTTGATGAAGTGTAGATAAACCAAACCTTTCAGCATCAAATATAACTACCATTGTTGCATTTTCTACGTCTACTCCAACCTCAATAACTGTGGTACTAACTAGTATATCTATATCTTTATTCTTAAATTTATTCATTACATTATCTTTATCTTCTGTATCCATTTTACCATACATAATACCTATATTAGCAACCTTACCAAGTGCCTTATTCATTTTATCAGATAATGCATTAACGCTTTCTAAATCACTAGAATCACTATCTTCTGCTAGAGGGGCAATTACGTATATCTGATGTTTCTTCTTTAACTCTTCTAACATCATAGTAAGTACGTCTTTTATTTCACTATTCTTCTTTAATATAGTAATTATTTCTTTTTTACCATTTGGAACAGTATTAATAATTGATATATCCATATCACCGTATATAGTCAAAGCATATGTTCTTGGAATTGGGGTAGCTGATAAATATAATATATCTGGTGTAGTGCCTTTATTTTTTAAAGATGCCCTTTGATTAACACCAAATCTATGTTGTTCATCAGTAATAACTAAGCCTAAATTATTATATATAACATCATCACTAAATAAAGAATGAGTACCAATTAGTATATCTATCTCTTTATTCTTTAATCTTTTTAAAATATCTTTCTTATCTTTAGATTTAGTACTACCAGTTAGTATTTCGATATTTATATTCATAAATTTTTTTATATTATTATAGTGTTGATTAGCAAGCACCTCAGTAGGTGCCATAAGTACTCCTTGATAGCCTGATAAGTAATTTATATATAAGGCAATGAAAGCAACTATTGTTTTACCACTACCAACATCACCTTCTATAAGTCTATTCATTCTTTTATTACTTGTTAAATCATTATAAATATCATCTACACTCTTTAATTGATCTTCAGTTAACTTAAATGGTAACGTATTAATAAACTCATCTACTAATCTTTTATCTATTTTTCTTTTTAATCCATCTACTTTATTTCTACTAATTCTAAGCCTATTTATCTTAAGCATAAATAAAAATAATTCTTCATATTTAAGCATATTTATACTTTGTTTTAATTTAATAGATGATGTTGGTTTATGTATTTCTTTTAATGCTTCTATCTTTGATATAAAACCATATTTTTTTCTTAAGTATTCTGATATATAATCTTTAGCGCAATACCTTTCTAACGTTTCATTAATATAATTATTTATTTCTTTAGAATTAATTTTACTTGATTCATGATATATAACTTCTACACTAGATTCTTCTGATAATGCACCAAGACTAATATCAGTCGCAACTATTTTATTTAAAGATATATATTTACCTCTAACAGTAATAGTAGAACCAATATTAAGTTTATTTTTTAAAAATGCCCTATTGTAAATAGATATAACTATTATCCTACTTCCAATATTTATTCTAAAACTCATTACATTTTTTCTTCTATTATAATAATAAACATTAGGACTTGTTTCAATTACACCATCTATTATTATTTTGTCACCTATTTTTATAGTATTCATATCACTTCTTTTAATAATCTCAAAACGATATGGATAATATGTAACTAAATCATCAATGTTATAGATTCCTAACTTATTTAAATTAATAATAGTCCTATTACCAACTTTATTTATATCAGATAACTGCATAAAACCACCATAATTAGTATAACAAAAAA
>CAMJTE010000019.1 GCA_946408655.1 uncultured Caryophanales bacterium
AAATAGAAGTAATATTTCTGCTTGTAAATGTTATGAAAAAGCAGGAGGAATAAATGACGCAGATGATGAAGTAGTGTATGTGTATGATTTTAGGGAGGAAAATTAATGGAAATAGTACAAGATAAAATAAGAATAAGAACTTTGACAAATGATGATTTTCCTTTAATGCTAAAATGGTTAATTGATGATAGAGTATTAGAATTTTATGGTGGTAGAGATAAAAAATATACATTAGAATCATTAAAAGAGCATTATACTGAAAAATGGGAAGATGAAGTATTTAGAGTAATTATAGAATATGATAATGTTCCTATTGGATATGGACAAGTATATAAAATGTATGATGAACTTTATTCTGATTATCATTATCCAAAAACAAATGAAATAGTTTATGGAATGGATCAGTTTATAGGAGAACCTGAATATTGGAGTAAAGGCATTGGCTCAAAATATACAAAAATGATTTTTGAGTTTTTAAAAAAAGAAAGAAATGCTAATGCAGTTATTTTAGACCCTCATAAGAATAATCCAAGAGCAATTAGGTCATATCAGAAATCTGGATTTAGAATAATTGAAGATTTGCCAGAACACGAGTTGCACGAGGGTAAAAAAGAAGATTGCTATTTAATGGAATATAGGTATGATGATAATGTTACAAATGTTAAAGCAATGAAATACTTAATAGAACATTACTTTGAAGATTTTAAAGTTGAAAGTATTAAGGTAATTGGTAGTGGATATGATAGTGTAGCATATTTAGTAAATGGAGAATACATATTTAAAACAAAATTTAGTGCTAATAAGAAAAAAGGATATGAAAAAGAAAAAGCAATTTATGATTTCTTAAATCAAAGATTAAATACTAATATAAAAATACCAAATGTAAAATATTCATATTTTAGTGATGATATTTCTATATTAGGTTATAAAGAAATAAAAGGAACTTTTTTAACACCAGAAATATATTTTGCTTTATCAAAAGAAAAGCAAGAATTATTAAAGCAAGATATTGCTATGTTTTTAAGACAAATGCACGATTTAGATTATAGTGAAATAAGTTTGTATACGATAGACAATAAACAAAATGTTTTGGAAGAATATCAATTACTCAAAGACACAATATATGATAGTCTTACTGATATTGAAAAACAATATGTAGAAGACTTTATGCAAAGATTACATAGTACAACTATATTTGATGGTAAAAAATGCTTATGCCATAATGATTTTAGTTGTAATCATTTATTACTTGATGATGAAAATAGATTATGTGGTGTAATAGATTTTGGAGATTCTGGAATTATAGATGAATACTGTGATTTCATATATTTACTAGAAGATAGTGAAGAAGAAATTGGTGTATCTTTTGGAGAAGATATATTAAGATTATATGGTAATATTGATATTTCAAAAGCGAAAGAATATCAAGATGTAGTAGAACAATATTATCCTATTGAAACTATTGTATATGGTATTAAAAATAATAGACCTGATTTTATAGAAAAAGGTAGAAATGAAATCTCTAATAGGGTTAACACAAATACAAAAGTAATCAAATAAAGCGACTATAAGACAAGGAGGATATAACTATGATGAATATAAGACTTGCTGAAGAAAAAGATTATTTAGAACTTGCAAATATGAAATGGGAACATTGTAAGGAAGATGATATTGATTATAACGAAAATAATTTAATAGGAGTTGATAAAGAAAAATTTGTAAAACAATATGTTGAATTTTTTAAAGAATCAACAGAGTATAAAATCTTTATTGCAGAAGTTGATGGTGTTATAGCTTCATCTATGTTTGTATATATGATACCAAAAATACCAAAACCAAATGGTAATGCAAAATACATTGCATATTTAACTAATGTATATACAAAAAAAGAATTTCGTGGTGAAGGTATAGGTAGTAAATTATTAAAATGTATTAAAGATTATATGATTGAGAAAAAATGTGAATTGATATTTGCTTGGGCAAGTACAAATTCAGTAAATTGGTATTGCAGAAATGATTTTTACAATGAAAAAGAATTATTGCAATGTGATTTAATAGGAGAATAAAAATAATTGTAATTACGAGGAAGTGATGATATGTCAAATACATACTTAAAAGTACCTAGTATTGAAGAATTACATTATAGACAAGAATGGATGAAAGACCCTAAAACAATGTCATATAATGCAGGTTATGATATGGATTTAAAAGATTATGATAAAGAAACAGGTACTATAACTAAAACTGATGAAGAAATGATAACTTGGTATAATAATTGGGTTGATAAAGAGCCTGATAAATATTTTGCATATATTTATGATGAAAATATAACAGAGCCTATTGGAGAAGTATATTATTATTTAGATAATGGGATACATAGTATGGGAATAGTTATTCAAGATAGGTATAGAGGAAAAGGTTATAGTTATAATGCTTTATTAGAACTTGAAAAAGTTGCTTTTGAAAAGAATAATATAAGTGAATTATCAGATATTGTTCCACTTGATAGAATTGGGGCGATTAAAACATTTAAAAAAGCAGGTTTCATACATACGGAATTAGAAGAAAAAGGATTAGTATTTGGTAAAGAAAGTATTGCAAAACAACTTTTAATAACAAAAGAAATGTATTTAAAAAAGTAGATTTATGATAAATAAATGAGGTGAGAAAATGAGAAGATTAGATAAAACAGTTAAATAAGTACGGCATAAACTTTGATTATGCCATAAAGGAGGCATAATATGTTAGAAGTAAATAATTTAAGTGTATCTATTGGTGGTAGATATTTAATTAAAGACTTATCTTTTGTTTTAAATGCAGGAGATAAACTTGCTATTATAGGCGAAGAAGGTAATGGAAAGTCAACATTACTTAAAGCAATTATGGGAGTATGTGACTATGCTGAAATAAATGGGAATATAAATTATAAAAGTAATAGAATTGGCTATTTAGAACAATCTATGAGTGATATTTATTTGAAAAAAAGTGTATATAATTATTTATTTAAAGATGATAATGATTATTATGAGAATATAAGTAATTTTTACAAATATTTAGAATTAATAAAATTAAGTGACTCTGTATTAAATCAGCAAATAAATACATTATCCGGTGGAGAAAAAGTAAAAATTAGTATATTAAAATTGTTAATAAAAGAATATGATATTTTATTTTTAGATGAGCCCACGAATGATTTAGATATAGAAACATTGGAATGGTTGGAGAATTTTATTAATAAGACAAATAAACCTATTATATATGTTTCACACGATGAAACATTATTATCTAATACGGCAAATATAATATTACATTTAGAACAAATAAAAAAGAAAACAGAATGTAGATATACATTATTGAAAATTGATTATGATACTTATGTTAGCCAAAGACTTCGTGCAATTGATAAACAAGCACAAATTGCTAAATCAGAAAAAAGAGATTTCAACAAAAAGCAAGAACGATTAAGGCAAATTATGCAAAAGGTTGAACATCAACAAAATACTATTACTAGACAAGATCCACACGGTGCAGCAGTTTTAAAAAAGAAAATGCATACACTTAAATCACAAGAAAAAAGATTAGAAGATATGGATTTAACTGAAATGCCAGATGTGGAAGAAAGTATTTATTTTAATTTTGATGATGTTTTTATACCTAGAACAAAGAATATTATAAATATTAACATACCGGAACTTAAAATTGGTAATAAAACTTTATCAAATAATATTAAATTAGACATTGTAGGAAATGTTCATTTATGTATTATTGGAAAAAATGGTATAGGAAAGTCAACATTAATAAAGCATATATATAATCAAATAAAAGATAGAGAAGATATTAAAGTTGGTTATATGCCACAAATGTACGAAGATATATTAAATGAGTATGAATATGTACTAGATTTTGTATCTCCTAGTGGAAGTAAAAGTGATATTACACTTGCAAGAACATATTTAGGAAATATGAAATTTACTAGAGAAGAAATGATGTCGAAAATTGCATATTTAAGTAATGGAACAAAGGCAAAATTATTTCTTGTTAAATTAGTATTAGATAAATGTGATGTATTAGTATTAGATGAGCCTACAAGGAATGTTAGTCCACTCTCTAATCCTGTTATAAGAGAAGTATTAAATAAGTATAAAGGTACAATTATAAGTATATCTCACGATAGAAAATATATAAGCGAAGTAATTGATAGTTTATATATTTTAACACCAAGTGGTTTAATAAAAGAAAAATAATAAGAAAGGTGGCAATTATTATGGGTAAAGTAATATTAGTATGTGGTAAAATAGCAAGTGGGAAAAGTTATTATTCAAAGAAAATAAAAGATTCTTTAAATGCAGTAATAATTTCGCCAGATGAAGCAACTTATGAACTAATAAACAATGAACAAGGAGAATTTTATAATGTATTCTCTGAAAGATTAAATAAGTATTTAACTAGAAAAGTTGGAGAAATTGCACAGGCAGGTGCTAATGTAATTTTTGAAAGAGGTTTATGGTCACACAAAGATAGAAAAGAAATAAGAGATTATTATAAAAATAATGGAATAGATTGTGAAATCCATTATGTATGTGTTGATGATGAAACTTGGAAACAGAATATTTCAGAAAGAAATAAAAGGATTGAGGATGGCAATGGTGGTGCAGATTTTTATTTAGATGAGGGATTAATGAAAAAATTACAATCTAAATGGGAAGAACCTACCGAAGATGAATTTGATGTAATTTACAAAGTTGACAGAACATAAAGTATTAAAAGTTAAGGTGGAGGTATTATGATTAGATATGCAGATAAAGATGATATTAAAATAATATCAAAATATGATGAACATATTTCTATTGAAGAATTAGAAAATGTAATAAAATTAAAAAGATTAATTGTAATGTTTGATGAGAATAAATTTATTGGTTGGTTAAGATTTAATTTATTTTGGGACAATACACCATTTATGAATATGTTATATTTTCTAGATAATGAAAGAGGAAAAGGCTATGGACGACAATTAGTATCATTTTGGGAAAAAGAAATGAAAAATAAAGGTTATGAATGTGTATTAACTTCAACTCAATCAAATGAGGAGGCTCAATTCTTTTATAGAAAATTAGGATATATTGATAGTGGTTCATTGTTATTACCAAATGAACCACTAGAAATAATATTCTACAAAAAAATATAAGGTTGTGATTGTAATGAATAAAGAACAAATAATAAATGTAATTAAAGAATATTTATCAAATAAGTTTGAATGTAATATTTCTGATTTAGATAAAAATGGATTGAATATAGTAAAGAATAGGCAAAATAGTAAATTAAAGATGTTATTATTTTATGATTTAATTCTAGTGTCTTCATCAGAAAATATGTATGATTATGTTTGCGAAAAATTGAAAGATAAAAATACTTATGAAGTGTTTGAATTTCCATTAGTATATGGACAATCAATTTACTTTATTCCTAACTTAAATAAAATATCTAAACAAGATGAAATATCTAAATATGATTTTAAATTATTTGATGGAAATACTGATGAAATTAACTTATCTAGTGGATTTGAAAATGCTATAACTTTTGAAAATGGAAAGTGCATATCTGATATTGCTTATTGTGCATATAAAGATGGACAAGTTATAGGAGTTGCAGGTGCTGACAAAATAACAGATGATATTTGGGAAGTTGGAATTGAAGTGTTGCCAGAATATAGGAAAGACGGATTAGCAACTATATTAACTAAAAACTTAACATTAAAAATATTGGAAAAAGGTATAGTACCAATTTGGAGTGCGTCTGTATCAAATATAGGCTCACAAGCAGTAGCAACTAATAGCGATTATATTCCATTATGGATGGAAACTTTTGGAGATATATTTGAAGAAAATTATGTATTTAAAGATGTTGTAAAAAATATAGAAATATAAAGGTATGTGATAATATGATTATAAAGAAATTTAATAAAAAAGAAGATTATGAAAGAGTAATACAATTTCTAACAAATTGTTATAAAGAAAATAAGAATATGGTATGTTGGTTGCCAGAAAGATTTGATGATTTATTATTTCGTATAGATACTTTATACCACGATGAAAGAGGATTAGAAAAGTAATCAGATTATATTTACATATTTGAAGAAAATAATGAAATTGTTGGAATAATTGTTCCAGATGGAGATTCATTTAATAGTTGTATAAAAAAAGGATATGAAAAGATATTTAGTGAAATGGTAGAACTATCTGAAAAAGAATTACTACCTTTATTTGAAAAAGATAAAGAGGGTAAAGTTGATTTTTTAGTTATATCGCACGATAGTTTGAAATATCAAGCAGATGAATTATTAAAAAGAGGCTATACAAAAGATGAAGCCGAAGATTATGATAATGTTCAACATCCATTAGAAACAAATTATCAAATAACTTTGCCAAAAGGATTTAGGCAAGTTTATGGTGAAAAATTGGACGATAATATGAAAGCCAAAGCCTGTCACTATGGATTTCATCCTGCTGATGATGATGGAATATTAACAGGAACATTTAGAGAGGGTGCATTAGCATATCAAGGAAGAAAACAATCAAGATATTTTAAAGATAGTTTTGAAAGTTTAATAATTACAGATGATGGAGATATATGCACATATTGTTTCTGTTATGTAGATAAAGAAACTAGCACAGCATTTATTGAACCTGTATGTACAAGAGAAAAATATAGAAAGCAAGGATTAAGCAGACAAATGCTTTATGGAGTAATAATTAGATTAAAAGAAATGGGTATTGAAAATGCTTATATAAACTCTTATGATTGGAGAAGAAAAGTATATAATAGTGCAGGATTTGAAACAGAAGATTCAATAGGATTTTGGCATAAAAAAATATAGATAGGAAAGTGATAGATAATGAAATTATTATTAAATGGTGGGGGAAGTACAAAAGAATTAATAATAACTATGACTAAATTAAATGAAATAATGGATCATAGCAAACCAATTTTATATGTTCCACTTGCAATGGATGAAAGTGAACATCCCTATGATAGTTGTTATGAGTGGTTTCAAAAACAAATAGTAAATGTAGATGTTTCAAATGTAGAAATGCCAAGAACATTTGAGGAATTTGCTTTAAAAAATTTTGATGACTATTCTGCTATATTTATTGGTGGAGGAAATACATATAAACTTTTAAAAGGAATTAAAGATAATGATATTTTCAACAAAATTATAGAATACCTAAATAATAATGGAATTGTTATAGGTTGTAGTGCTGGTGCAATTATTTTTGGATATGATATTGATAGTTGTTTAGCAATGGATAGAAATGATGTTAAATTATTAGATACAAAGGGATTTGATATATTAAGTGGAAAATCTATATTTGCACATTATACAAATTCAAAGACAGAGGAAATTCATAAAAAATATACTGATTATTTATCAAAATATTCAATTACTAATGAACAAGTTATTGCTTTACCAGAAGAAGATACAATATATATAAATGATAATACAATAGAATTTTTAGGTAGCAGACCTTATTACGAATTTAGAGAGGGAGTGATTACAATGCACAATACAATTCAATTAGTTCCATATACTGATGAATACTATGATTTTGTTTATGAAGTAAAGAAAAATGCTTATAAAAAATATGTAGAAGAATGTTGGGGTAAATGGGATGAAGAAGTACAAAAGGAATATTTCAAAAAGTTTATTGAAACATATAAAAATAGTGCTTACATAATTAAAGTAGATGAACAAGATGTTGGATTTTACAATGATGAAGAATTAGAAGATGGAAGTTATGAAGTAGGTAATATCTGTATTAAACCAGAATTTCAAGGAAAAGGGCTAGGAACAATGATTTTAAAAAATAAACTTGAAGAACACAAAAATCAAGATATAAGAATACAATTCTTCAAACAAAATCCAGTAGGAAAATTATATGAAAGACTTGGATTTGTTCCTAATGGAGAAACAGAGTTTCATTATCAAATGTTTAGATCAAGACAGTGCAGCAAAAAAATATAATCCATGTATTTAATTGTTTTAATAATTATGGTAGATATACGCACATAAAGATTTAAAACTTTCTGGATTAATTGTCAAATAAGTGTGGCAGTTAATCCATTTTTTTTGTATAATGTACATGTACGCATGAGTTTATAAGAAAAGAGGTCATTATTATGTTCGATCGATTTAAAAAATTATATGAATTATCAGAGCAAATACATATTAATGAATATAAAAAGGAATATGAAAAACTGATAAAGACTGATAATCGGTTTGAAAGTTTTGATGATTATTTAGAATATGAAAAAAATAGACAAGAAAATTTAGAAAATATTGGTATTTCTGATAAATTTATTTGTAGAGATAAAATTGCTAAGAATAATATAACAATAGATTTATATTTATTGCATCATTCGTTTTATGATAAAGTAAGTTTAGATGAAAACTATAAACCTCTTCCATTAACTAAAAAAAAAATATTTGAATATGGAGTAGGAATTATATATAGTGCCGAAGATGGTGATTATAGCATTGTTGGATTATTTTGTGATTCTTCGGAGAATAAAGATATTGCTATAGATAAATATAATGAGTTAAAAAATAAAATTGAAAAATCAAGTGAAAACGAAGTTCTTAATGAAGTAGAAAATGAATTAATATCCAAAAAATGCACAAAATAGTCAAAAACACGAAAATGACACAAAATGACATGAATTTGACACGAAATGACATAAATTTGACACGAAAATAACTTGACTTGAACTTGTCAAGTGGTATAATATGGTAAAATGAATTAATTGTGCAAGGAGAAAATACAATTCCTTGCTTTTTGTTAATTTTTTGAAAAAAGTATTGACAACTTTTTCCAAAAATATTAGAATAATAAACAATTAATTAAAAGTTATTGATAGCGTTGCTATTTTTAACTGATTTATTATTGTAATTAGGGTAGAATAAGCAGTATCAATTTCTATTTTAAGATTATGTACTGACTTTTTCGCCCTTTTTTAGTAGTTGGAGGCTGATTAGCGTGATGAATTATATAAGTAATAATTTTTTAATGTCTGAATTTATGGTAAAAAAGGTTTTTGTTGAAACACCTCTTTTAAACGCCTCTAAAAAATTATCTTACACTTACAAGAGAGAAGATTAAGGATTTTATTCCCCAATTTTCTCTCTTTTATTATATTTTTATGGAAGGATGGTTGCTATGGAATTAAAAAAAGAATTTGAAATAGACTATGTTGATAGTCTTACATTAACAAAGGAGGATATGAAAATATATAATATATCAGCTACTTATATTAAAGTTATTGAGGAGATTAAAAAGTTTAAGATTGCTAGAAATAAATTTATTACAGGTTGCCATGTTCGATTAACATCGTCGTATAAACCTAGACTGGAATCATTTACAAAAAAGAAGATTGATCCAGTAGGAGATGCTGTTGAAGATTATTTTGATTCAGAAGAACATTATAATCAATTTAATCATAGATTAAATGATTTATATTTAATTATGTCAGAAGAAGAAATTATTTATTTGAACGATTGTCTTATATGTGGAAAATCAGAAAATGAAGTAAAGGATAAACTTAATATTACTAGAACTATTTTTTCAATAGTTAAGGATAGTGCAGTTGTCAGATTTGCAATCGCATTTAATATAGTAGTTTATAAATAATTAAAAATTTAAAGTAGTAATCATTCAGAGTTGTGTTAACTCTTTTTTTGTGCTTTAATTTTATATTTATATAGAAAAAGGATGGTGAATTATGTATATTTTATTTAGTAAATTAAAAATTCCATAATAGTAAAAAGATGCTGACAAAGTAGAAATATTATGTTAACATAATATTGAAATTTGAATGGAGGTAGCATTAAGTATGATAAAAAAGGTAAATAAAAAACATATTATAATTGCTTTAATACTATTAGTAGTATTAATAATTGCAGGAATTTGTACGATTAAGATTAACTCTAATAAGAAAGATAAAAATAATAGTACGAATAGTACTGTAAAGAAGGTAAGTGATTCAGTAAAACAAGATAATAGTAAAAAACAAGATAGCATTGATGGTAAAGATGAAGAGAAAAGAACTGATGATAATTCTGCGACAAATAAAGATGAGAAGAAAGAAAAGAAAGTAGATAATAATAAGGAGATAACTAGATCATCTAATGAAGCATCAGTAAAGGAAGAAGTTAAGTCTTCAAATAATAGCAACAATAATGTTAATGAATCTTCTAATACAACTCAACCTAGTGATAATGTAAATAATAGTAATACAAATACAAATACTACTTCTAATAATACGGTAGTTAGTACTAATACAGATGAAGAAGATTTTAATAATTTTGTAAATGATTATAGTACATTACTTATATTAGGTGGAAATATTGATTTTTACTCAGAAAGTGAACAAATTACTGAATCTAATAAATGGGTTAATTTAGGATATAGAACTGAATTACCTAAAGCATGTACTTATTTATCTTCTGGACAAAAATGTGTTTACTCACTTTTTGTATATGCGGGAGAAGGTGCATGTGGCACTCGCAATTCTATAAAAGTTGATTGGAGAAGTAGAAACTATATTGATAGTAGGACTTACTTAGAATCACTTGGATATAGTTGCGGATAAAATTGGGACTGTGTTTAATACACAGTCTTTTTTTCATGGAAAAAGGAAGGAAAGAGATATATGAAAATAAAGAAATATTTAAAGAAATTTTTTGTTGCACTTATTTCAATAGTATCTATTGGAGTAGCAACCAACGTTGTAAATGCAGAATCTAAAGGTTTTGCATATCGAGCATTTCGAGATGCTAGTGGTAATGTAAAATGGCGACTTAATACAAGTAACGATTCGATAAATGCAGGTATGTTTATCGCACCTGATGGCACACTTGCTTATTGTATTGAGCCATTACTTCATTATCTAAATATAAATGATGGAAGTTATGATATTAATTATGATTACTCTAGTTTTAGTTCTATTACAGGACTTAATTTTGATAAAATTAGAGAATTAAGTTTAATTAGTTTTTATGGCTATGGATATAATGGAGATACAAGTGATGAAAACTATGTTGCAACTCAATTAGAAATATGGGATGCAGTAGATCCTGGATGTTGTTCTGTTGAAAGTGGTGATACATCACTTATAAATGATAAAAGAGGTACAATTAGGAGTTTAGTTAATAATGAAATAACTAGACCAAGTTTTGATACTGTAACTAAAGAAGTAGTTGCTACAAAAGAAGAAGTATTCACTGATACAAATAATGTATTAAGTGGTTATGCTATAGATAGTTGTGATAACTGTACTGCAAGAATTGAAGGTAATAATCTTATTGTAAAAGGTACTAACATGGGAGAAGGGAAAGTTAATTTAAAAAGAACAGTTGGTAATGATAATCAAGGAGATATCCTATATACAAGTGGAAGTTATCAAAAACTAATGTCTTTTGGAAAACCAGATCCAATGCAAGCACATCTAAAACTTAATGTTAGAGGTGGAACTTTAATGGTACAAAAAATAGATAAAGATACTAAGCAAATTGCAATTCCTAGTGGGGAAGCAACACTTGAAGGAGCTGAATATGAAATATTCGATGAGTCAGGTAATTTAGTGGGAAGTATTTTTACTGATTTAGAAGGTAAAGCAATAAAAGAATTACCACTTGGAAAATACACAGTAAAAGAAAAAAATCCATCAGTAGGATACTTACTAGATGAAAATGTATATGAGTTTACAATTAGTGAGAATAACTTAAATCCTTATGTTGAATCATATGAAAAAGTAATTGATGCATATGGTGTAGTTATGAAAGAATATGGCGATGATGAGTTAGGATACAAAAATGAAGCAAATGCTATATTTGAAGTAATTGATTACATGAATAGAGTTGTTGGTAAGATTTTTACTGATGATGAAGGATTAGGAGTTATTAAGCTTCCATATGGAACATATAAACTTCATCAAGTAGAAGGAACTCCAAATTATAAATTTGTTGATGATATAGAATTTAAAATTGATGAGGTAAATAAAACATATAAGTTTAAATTAAAAAATATAAGTTTTCCTAGATTAGATATTACTAAGGTTGATTCTAAATCAAATAAAGTAATTGAAGGAGCTAAAATAGATATTTATAAGTATAATATTGAAACTAATGAATTTGAATTATATTATGAAGGTATAACTGATAATAATGGTAAATTACATATTGATAATATAGAGTTAGGAAAATACTATTACATAGAAAATACTGCTCCAACTGGATACTTATTAGATGAAAACAAATACTATTTTGAAATTGATGAATATGGTAAAACATATAAATTAACTTTAAAAAATGAGAAGATAACTGGTAAGTTAGAGTTTAGTAAAGTTGACTTTTCAACTAGCGAGCCACTACCTAATACTTTAATTGAAATATACAATGAAAATGATGAATTAGTTTATAGTGGTAGAACAGATGAAAATGGAAAAATAGTTATTGATAACTTAGAATATGGAAAGTACTATATCCTAGAAAAAGAAGCACCAGAGGGTTATCAATTAAATCCTGATAAAATGTGGTTTGAAATAACTGAAGAAGGAGAAATTGTTAAATCAGAAATGAAAGATGAAAAAGTAGTTGTTGAAGTTCCTGATACTAGAATGGAAGATTTTACTACTATTTATTTAATGTGTTTAACAGTTGTAGGAAGTGGTGCGATATTATATGGAATATATAAAATTAAAAAGAGCAAAAAGAAATAAGAAATTTATTGTTCTTATAATTATAGGTGTTTTATTAATATTAATAAGTTTATTAGTATTTATAATAAGATATCGCTATTACGAGAATAAAAGTGCTAATGATAGAAAACAGGTTGATGAATTTTTAAGTCAACCTGTTTTAAATAATATAGAAACTAATGAGGTTACAAGTGATGAAGTAAATAGTGATACAAATATAAATGATTATATTGCAGTATTAGAAATACCTGCAATAAACTTAACTCGTGGATTAGTAGATAAATCAAGTCCAAATAATGATGTTAATAAAAATATCTACATGTTAAAAGATACAGTGTTACCAGATGAAGATACTATAAGTCATATAATACTTGCATCTCATTCTGGTAATAGTTATGTGTCTTATTTTAAAAACTTACATAAGTTAGATATCAATGATGAAATATATTTTTACTATAAAAATAGCAAGTATATTTATAGTATATATAAAATAGATGAAGTTGATAAAACAGGTAATATTGAGCTTAAGAAAACTAATAGTTCAGATATTACATTAATAACTTGTAAAGGAAATTTGAAAAAACAAATTGTTATATATGCAACATTAAAAAGTAAAGGTGCATATTAGAAAGGAGTATATGAGAAAGATTGCAGTATATTATGTTGGTAATAATAATAACATAAGACAAAACAATATTGATGAGAAAAAAATAGATGATTGGTGTACTAATAATCATTATGATTATGATCTATTTAAAGACTATGTTAGTGATTATAGTGATACTAAAGATAGATTATCTCTTAATAGATTAAAAACTGATATTATCTATGGGGATTATGACAGGATAGTTATTCTTAGTTTACCCAATGTATCAAACAATATATTCTTTAATGCAGAGTTTGTTAGATATGTGCATGCTCATCATTGTAATTTAATAAGTTTAGATGGAACTAATCCATTATTACTAATAGATTTTTGTATTGATTTATTAGATGAAATAGAAAAATTTGATAAAGAAAGAGAGGAAAATATGGTATGAAAGAAGAAATGAAAAATTCGAGAAATAGATTTGAACTAGAGGGAAATGTTGCTAGAATTAATGAAATATATGTAAATAAAAATGGTAAAAAAACAATGAGATTTGATTTAGGTCAAAATCATAAAGGAAATAGTCAGTTTGTTCCTATTGTTATTAAAGGTGAACTTGTTAATTCTTATGGTAAAGAAATAGAAAAAGGAGATTGGATTTGTGTTAGAGGTATGATTAATACTTACAGTAAACCAGTTGAAAAAGATGGTAATACATATAATGAAAAGATTGTTGAAATTCTAGGCTTTGAAATAGAAGATAGAACTCATAATAGAGTGTTCAAATCTAATGGTGAAATAAAAGATTTAGAAGTAAAAGAAGAAATGGAGAGATAATATGCCAAATTGTGAATATAGAATATTAAATTATTGGGATAATAACGAAGATTTATATGTAAATTATGTAGTAGAAAATTTAAAGAATTATAGTAAAGCCAATGTTGTTAATGTATTTTCAGTATCTGATTTAGATTGTGATTATTATAACGCACTTCCAGATGAAATAGATGATGCAGTTTATAAACTGATTAAAAATCATAGTGGATGGGAATTTAATATTAATAAAGTAAGTAAGTTAAGTCCACTTCTTAAAGATATTTATGATTGTGTATGTGAAAGTGAAGCTAGCATGTGCCATATTGATTATGATGATTGGAACGAATTAGTTAAAGAAATTGGTTATACTGAAAATGATTTTAATAATTTGAAAGACGAAGTTGAGAGGTATAATTTAAAAGATTTTCTAGTTTTAGATGATGGTGAATATAAGATATGTGGTTATGGTGGTCTTCAATGTTGCTTTAATGATGATAGAGCATCTAAGTGGGTGTTTGCAAATGAAAGATAACTTAAAAAAAGGGCAAGCATTCATTGGAGTAGATGGTAATAAGTATTACTATTTAGGACTTGATTTTAATAATCAGGTCCTTTTTACTACACCAGAATTATGGACAAATATAGAGCCAGAATACTATGTTAAAAGTAAAGTTTTTATAAAAGAAGTATTAGATGAAAAATCCGAATTGATTGAAAACTGTGCTTGGTATTATGAGTCTATTGATGAATTAGATGAATCTTCTATGAAAGATAAGATTAAAAGATGTCTAGATATTATTAATGATTCTAATTTAAAAGATTTTAAGTTAAAGCCTACGCATATAGGAGCTTATGTAAGAGGACAAGCCTATAGTAAAGAGTTTAATCAGTTTTATGAAGTTATAGGTTTTATTGTAGATAACAATATTTATATTGATGATGTTAAAGATACAAAAGAAACAGGTTTTTTTGCAATATATCATTCCAGTTGTGATAATTCTGCACCATTAATATTTGAAAGAAGCATTTATGATGATAATAAAACTAAATATGTTGCAGGGAATGGTGATATGATGGATGTTTTTGAAATTATATCTGATGAAGAAAAGGTTAATAGTGAGATAGACCAAATATTAAAAGATAGACTAGAACATGATGATGAAAGGTCAAGGTGATAAAATGAATTTATTAAATATACTTGCTATACAGCAGTTAGAAGGTGGAACTTATACAGTAGATACTGTACTTCAAGTTATAAAACAAATTACAGACTGGGCAATTGCAATTGGAATGTCACTTGCAGGTGTTGCAGTAGTTATTAGTTTTATTATGTATGCAGTAGTTGATGTTGACCAAAAACCAAGAGTAAAAACTAGAATTACCCAAACATTAGTAGGAATAGGTGGAATTATTATTTCAGTATCATTAGTTAATATTATTATAAGATTATTTTCATAGGAGTAATGCCTTATGATGACAAAAGTATTTGACCTACTTAGAAGTTTAGGTTGGTATTTAATTAAGTTTATTTATGATTTAATAGATGCATTACTATCTATAATAAAGAAATTAAATGCGTTTGATATAATCAGTTCTTTATCTAACAATCAAGCATTTAGAACATTTTATTCGGGTGTAATGGCAATTGCAATCACACTTTTCGCACTTGTTATTGTATGGCGATTTATAAATAAAATATTAGATCCAGATGAAGATGCAAGTATTAAAACTATTATGGTTGAAATAGCTAAATGTGGAGCACTTATAATGTTATCTACTTTTTTATTTGTCCAAGTATCTAATTTTTCTATAAAACTTGCTAATTATACTGGAAATATATTTGAAACAAGTACAAATTCAACTATGAGCAAAACAATGCTTGGTATGTTTATTTCATACAAAGACAATTATAAAAATAGTGATAAGTTTAATGAGAGTAAAACTATCAAACAATTAATAGATGATGATTCTTTTGATAAAGATGAGTTATATATAGATAAATATGTTACTAAATCAAGAATAATATTATCTGATAAAAAAGACTATAAATATGAAATAAATTGGTTAATGGCAGTAATATGTGGAGGATTTTTTCTTTATAGTTTATTCTTCGCAGGAATAATGCTAGGTAGAAGACAAATAGAATTTCTATTTTTATTTTGTATCTCTCCTATAGTTTTTGCAACCAGCGTTTGTAATAAACAAAGAAGAGGGGCAGTAATAGAACAATTAGTATCGCTCGCTTTACAGAGTGCAGTAGTTATGGTAATAGTAAGTCTTAGTGTAATGGTAATGCAAGAAGTAAATGTTACCACATTCTTTAAAAATCACTTTATGGATATAACTACTAAGTCATTACTATATATTGGATGTGCAACATTTATTCTAACAGGTAGTCAAGTTATAAATAGGTTTATTGGTAATAATGTTAGTGCTAATTCTGGTCGTGAACAATTAATGTCTTTAATGGGATATGGAAAAATGGCAGGTATTGGTGCAACAATAGGTGCAGGTGCACTAGCAGGTGGAGGTTTACTTGCTATAGGTGAGGCAATAAAAGGAACTAAATATGTAGGCTCACATGCAACATCACAATTAGGTTCTGCACTTACTTATGCTGGTACAAATATTAGTGGAGAACCTAAAACTAGAATACAAGAACTTGCAACATCGATAGGAGCTAAAATGACTACTGCAGGATATCGAGGATTAAATAAAAACAATAATTCAAATAAGTTCACTGCAAGTGATGCATTTATTAATGCAGGGGCTAGTAGTTTAAATAATGCTGTTAGAAAAGTAATGCCAAGAGCAAGTTATAATCCTTCTTATTATAGAAGAAGAAAAATGATGTAAAAGGAGGTTAACATGTATATAACACTTAAATCAATAAAAAGAAATTTAGGTTTTAAAGGAATAGAAATACAAGATGTTATTATCGCACTTCCGATAGTAATATTATTTATTGTATTCTTTTGTTTTACAAGATTTAAAATACCATCAATCATATTTCTAATGTTAGGTATTTTTTCTTTATTACCTATTAATGTTAGTAAGAAAAATAGAATGTATAAAGTAGTTATTCTAGTTGTTAAGTATTTATTTAGAACAAAGATATATGTTTATAAAAAGAAAGAGGTGAGATGATGGCTTTTACACTCAAATTAAAAAATGAGAAAAAAGATAAGAGTGAGAAAAAGAAGAAAAAAGAGATTAATATAATTAAAAAGTTTATTATAAAGAAATTAAAGAGAAAAAAGCCTGTATATTATAATAGGCGAGTCTTAAAGAAAAAGTTTAAGAATGCTGAAGTTTATACAAATACAGATTATGTATCAGATAAAGGTATTATTAATCTTAAAGATGGAACATTTGCTAGAGTTTTTTCTGTTGATGCTATTGATTTATCATTAACATCAAATATCCAAAAGAACAACTTTTTTAATCAATTAAAATATCTTTATCAAGTTAAAGGCTTGAATCTTCGAATGTATAAACTAGATGATAAAATAGATTTGAATGCTAATAAAGATTATTATAGTAAATTAATTGATGAATTTAGTTATGACGAGGCTAAAGTAAATTTTTTAAAAGAAAGTAAAGAAAGATTTGAATATCTAGAATCACAAAACTTAACTACAACTAGTAGATACTATTTTGTATTAGTTTGTGAAAATGAGAAACTACTAGAATACATGGTTGAACAATTAGAAATGCACTGTAGTACAATTACACCTAGAATTAATATAAAAATGATTACTAACAAACTTGAAATATATCAGTTTTTAGTTAATCTATATTCAACAACTGGTGCATCTTTAGAACAATTAATGTGGTGTGATTTAATCGAGTTAATTGTTCCTTTTTTCGTACAGGAATGTGTATCATGCATTAAAAATGATGATGAAGATATTCAGATAGTAACGATTAAAAGATTGCCACCATTTATTGATGAGTTGTTCTTTGAACACATATTTAATTCACCAAATACACGAAGTTGTATTCATATAAAAGATACAATTCCAACAGAAGAATTAATTAGAAGATTAGATAATAATTATGAATTTTTATTATCAGAACGTACTACGACAAGAAAACTATCTGATGCAACAGAGATGGATGCAGAAAAAGAAAACTTTAAACTTTTAATGACACAAATAAAAAATGGTGATGAAAAGATTAAAGAAGTTGACCTTATTATTGTAATTAGAGGTACTAAAAAAGAAAGAGAAGATAAGGTTAAAGAATTAAAAACACTTGCGGACCAACACCATATAAAACTAGAAGTTCCAAGAACAAGACAGATGGAAGGTTGGCAAGCATTTGATATTACTAAAGATGGTTTTGAAGATTATCATTGCTATTTACCTAGTCTAACTTTAGCTGCATCTTTTCCGCTTACCATTACATATTTTAATGATAAAACAGGCTATATGTTAGGTGCAGATAGTCATACTGGGCTACCTACCATATTTGATATGTTTTATAAAGATGCAACACGTCCATCAAGTAATTTAGCGCTAATTGCATCTACTGGTGGAGGTAAAAGTTTTACACTAAAAAAGATGATAATAAATGAATTATATCGAGGTAATAAGATATTTGTGTTTGACGCAGAAGGTGAATATCAAAAATTAATTAAGAAAAATAATGGTGAATATATTGATATGTATTCATCAAGTGGTGGAATAATTAATCCTTTACAAGTTAGATTTTTACCTAGTGATAGGGAAGAAAAAGATGATAATGATATAGATAAAATTAATTATGAAGATTGTCCACTTGCTAAACATTTAGGCTCACTTGAAACATTTATTAAGTGCGCTTTTGAAGAAATAAGTGAAAGTGAAGTTGTAGTATTATTAGACATGATAGAAAAACTTTATAAGAGATTTGGAATTACTAAAAATACTAAAATATCATCTTTAGAAAGACTTGAGAATAAAGATTATCCAATCTTTTCTGATTTAATTAATTTTGTGCCTGAATATAAAAAAATGATAGTCAATCCAGTACAATTACAAATTATAGATAAACTAGAGATATTACTTGATAGATTTAATGTTGGAATTGATGCAATTTTATTTAATGGTTATACATCAGTTAAATTAGATTCAGATTTAATTGCATTTAATGTAAAAAACTTATTAGGTAGTAAAAATAGAAGAATAATAACTACCCAACTTGTTAATTTATTAACTTACTTAAATAACATTATAGTAAATAATAAAATATATAATGATAAAAGTGGAATGAGTAAAATAAAAAATATTGCAGTTATAGTTGATGAATTTCATCTGTATTTAAAGAATATGGATAGTGATGTTCTACTTACATTTGAACAAATTGCAAGAAGAATTAGAAAATATCATGGAGCATTTGTCCCAGCAACACAATCAATACATGACTTCTTAGGTGATGATGATAGTGTTAGAAGTGCAACTGCAATTTTTAATAACTGTCAGTATCAATTAGTAGGTATGTTAAAAGAAGATGACTTATCTACTTATTTAAAACTATTTTATCAAAATCCACTTACCGATACTCAAAGAGAATTCTTAACTACTGCACAAGTAGGAGAATTTTTGCTTTCCATTACGTCTAAAAACAGAGTTAGAGTTCAAGTTTTAGCTACACCAAGTGAAGTAGAATTGATGGCAGAAACAGTGATAAAATGAAAAAAGATAGAGCATTAAATAATCTGCAAAATGAATTTAAAAGATTATTTAAAGATGAATTTGATGATCCAAACGAATGTTTTTTAGACTTTATGTTAGATTTAATTTCCAAAGATACATTATTTAAAATTATTAAAAGAGAAAACTATTACCACCATAAAATGATTAAGGATTATATAAAACAATGAAGAAAAAGAAGAAAATTATAATTGCATTAATTGGTGGTAGTAGTATTGTAATGATTGCTGTTGCAATGGCAATATTAATTGCAGTTTTAATGATATTTGATTTCTTTGGAACAAAACTTTCAAAAGAAAAGATAGAAGATAATTTAGAGTATGGAGATGCTTATTTAGGTGCAGTTAATGAAAATATTAAATATGGTTATGTACCACTTCAAAGAATATTATATTTTAGGTTAGCAGATGAAACATTAAATATTAATACTTTATATGATATGAACTTAAATAAACAAGATAAAAAAACAGATGAGATTGAATCAGTTTGTACTGATGAAAGAGTAAAAGATTTAAATGTTTGTACTGCTGATAGTATTGAACAGAATAAAGAATATTTAGAAGTTACGACTGCTCATTTTAATTTTCCACTTGCTACATCATCTTATACTGTAACAAGTTTTTTTAATCAGCAACGAGAAGTGTATGGAGAAATTGATACACATCAAGGATGGGATTTTGCAACCAGTGCTAAAACTCCAGTATATTCTGTTTGTGATGGAACAGTATCTAGAGTAACATTTGCTCAAAAAAATAATGTTCCATATAGTGAGAGTGGAAATAAAACGGGAAACATTATTACAATAACTTGTGATGAAGATTATGAAAACACTTATTATGTAATGTATGCACATTTATATCCAGATAGTGCGAAAGTAAAAGTTGGAGATAAGGTTAATCATTGGACAGAGATTGCAGAAGTTGGCACAACAGGATACTCAACAGGAAATCATTTGCACTATCAAGTTAATGATGAGAATAAAAAAGCAATTGATGGAATGCAATTTATAGACTTTAGTTTATCTAATGATACAGAGCCACAATTTGATAAAGTTGTTTGGTAAGGCACCAGTAATTTTTTATTAATTTTACTATAGTGTCTAGGGAGTATTTTTTTGACACTGTAAAATAGTATTGATTTATAAGCATTTTTTAAATAAATTAGTGTCGTAAAAAATAGAAAAGTGTCATTTTTGCAAGTGCAAAAATAGTATTGCCACCCACATTTTCCTTTATTTTATAAAGGGTTTTAATGATGTAGGTGGCATTCCTCTTATCCTGATTAAAAATACCTAGTATTTTTAGCGTAAATTATACTTATTTTGACACTAATAATAAAAATAGAAAGAAGGTATTATGAATTATAAAATAGTTAAATTATCAGTTAGAATGAGTGAAAATTTAAAAACAAGAATTGAGTTGTTAGCTAAGAAAAATAATTTAACTTTCACAAAAATGTTAGATTATATTGCAGAGATTGGTTATCAAACTTATATGAAAAGATTTGAATTTGATGAAGGAGAAATAATTGAAAATGAAAAAAATTAGAATTTATAATAATGATGAAATAAATATATTACTTAAAAATAATAATGTAGAAAAAGTTATGAATAAATCTAAAATAGTTTATAAAAATGAATTTAAGTTATGGGCTGTAAAACAAAAAATAAATAATCCCGAGATGACTTCACGACAGATATTTATACTTGGTGGATTTGATATGAATATACTAGACGAACAAACTCCACAAAGGAGATTATGTAATTGGATTAAAAAGTATAAGATGTTTGGTGATGATTATTTTAAAGAAACTAATGCTTACTCATATAAAGCAATTACAGATACTAAAACTATGAGTAATAAGAATACAGGCGATAAAAAATATAACGATAGTTGTAAAAGTATAAATCAAAATCAAGATTATTATTCTTTTGTAATTGAGAAAGATAAAAATAATAATTTAAAAATAGTAAGATTAAATGGTGGTAAACATGGTAAGACAGACTATGAGATTTGATGATGATATTCATTTTAAAACATCTAGTATTGCTAAAAAGAATAATCTATCATTTAATAAATTTGTAAATTTAGTACTAGAAGATTATTTAAATAATAGTGGTCAGAATAGTTATTTTAAAGAAGTTGATAATAGATTAAAACAACTTTATGATATTATTAAATCTCTTAATAAAGACCAAAAAATACTTCTTAAAATATCTAAACAACACTTTGCGAATGTTGGATATTTATCTAATGCAGATGTTAATAGAGATAAATGTCTTAATGAATTATTAAGAAATAGTGATTATTTTAATGAGTAATAAATCTCCAAATGTTATTTATAGAAGTAAGTTTTGTTTATCTCTTGATTCAAAAGATAATTATATAAAAGATGATTTGAATTATAAAAACAAAAGATTAAAAGACGTTGATAATATGATAGATTATTTTTCTAATGAAAAGAAAAGTGTAGTTGGAATGTTTGAATATTATATGGGACATACTAGAGGCGAACATTGTAATTTAGTAATGGATAATGGTGAATATGCTACCAAAGATGATATTAAAAGAATTAAAAATAATTATAAAAAATATATAGAACATTCTAATCTTTGGAAAGGAATATTAAGTTTTAATAAAGATTATATTAATGAAAATATTGATATTCCTAAATTAGAAAAAATAATTTCAAAGGAGGTGATGCCCAAGTTTTTAAAATATTGTGGGTTTAAAGATATAAAAAATATGAGTTATGTTTTTTCTATACATAATAATACTGAACACCCTCATATTCATTTTGCATTTATTGAAAAGAAGCCTAACTTTATTACGAAGTGTAATAAAATAAATTATCGTAAAACAGGTAAGATTAGTAAAAAGGAACAAGCATATTTAAAGAACATGGTAACTTTAGCTATAGAAAGAGAAAAATATTATACGCCAATGATTATTAAAACCAATGAAGATATTGATTACCTAAAATCATACTTTAATCCAAGTGATAAGTTATTTATACTTAAGAATATTAATGATATTTATATTGAGGAATATATTTTAAAATTAGGTGAACTTGTAAAACAGTATAGAAACTTGAATAATCAAAAATCTAAAAAAGTTAAATATAATTCTATTAAAGATAATGAACTTGGTAAAGAAATTAAATATTTGACTAAAGAAATTAGAAAATATTTATTTAATGATGAACATTCTTTATTATTTAAATGCAGAAAAGATATTAATGATGATTTAGAAAAATTAAACAATTATTTTAATATAATAAGTAAGAATAATCATACAGACTTTATTAGTGATAATAGTATTATTAAAAAGAAGGAAGATTATATTGATAATTATATTTATAATTCAATAGTTAATCATGCTTTATATAAATATAATCATATTAGTATGATAGTAAAGAATAAGAGTAGTAGTAATTCTATTACAATAGATGATTTAATACAAGAAATTGCATATCAGAATAGTAAGAATAATATTTATAATGATAAAGAAAGAAGAAAGAAAGTTTTAGATAATTATTTTAAAAATATTGATATCAATTTTAAGTTTCCAAGTAAATATAAGTTAGAAAAAGCACTTAAGAATATTAATTATGAAATGGAAAAAGCATCACAAGAGTTTAGCAAGTTGTTTAATTATGAAGACAAAAGGTAATAAAATGTGTTATACTGTAAATAGATTGAATGGTGATTATATGAGATACGAAGATTTAAAAAGTTTATTTGATAGAAATAATGAATTAAAATTTAGACTATACAATTTAGATTATATTATTAGAAATAATTATAATGGTGTAGAAGTATTTGCTATTCTTTATCCAAATGATAAAAAAATCTATTCGTCATTTGATGATGCAATGAATAATTATAAGTTATTTAATGAATCACTTAATGGATTTATTGATAAAATAAAGATTTAATAAAAGTATAGTAATTTATCATTAAGTATGATATTATCATGGTAAATAATTATGAGTGAGAGTGATGTAAAATGAAAAAAATGTTTTGGATTATATATGGCTTATTAATAGGACCTATTGAATTTTTAATCGTTAGATTATTTACTGAAAAATTAGACTTCATAAAAACAATTGGAGTTATGTCATTATTTTCATTATTATACTTAATCATTCCATTGATAATTAGATTGATTTTAAAAAAGTTCAATAAAAACTTTTATGGACAAGTACCAATGTATATAACGAATGCTACAGGAATAGTTAGCATTGCAGTATCTTGGACTATAATACTTATAATAGAAGTTTATGGTGATGGTATAGGCAATTTTATACTAGCACTTATTATTTCATATTTCTTAGTTTTTATTCATTACAAAGTATTATGGTTTATATATCATATGATTTATGGATATGATGAAATAAATTTAGTGTAAACCAATATATATGCAAAAGAATTAATATTTAATCTAGAAATAGTAATATTCCGATGAGTAAGTCAGTGAAAAAATGACTAGGCTTCATGGCATTATTATTATGAAACAAAAGATAAATAGTAATTTGTAGAGGAGATATTTATGGAAGATAAACAAGTATTATTT
>CAMJTE010000020.1 GCA_946408655.1 uncultured Caryophanales bacterium
ACAGCTAAAGAACAAGTAATGCATTCATTAAAATATGCATATAGAGATAGAAGACAAAATAAACGTGAAATGCGTAAATTATGGATTACAAGAATTAATGCTGCATGTAGAATGAATGGCATTAGTTACTCTAAATTCATAAATGGATTAAATAAAGCAGGAGTTAGAATTAATAGAAAGATGTTAAGTGAAATTGCTATTAATGATGACGCTGCATTTGCTAATTTAGTAGAACTTGCAAAAACTGGTAAGGCTCCAAAAGCTGAAGCTAAAACTACTGCTAAAAAAGTAGAAGAAAAGAAAACTTCTAAGACTGAAAAGAAAGAAAAAGTTGATTATTCTAAAATGACTGTTGCTGAATTAAAGGATTTAGCTAAGGAAAAAAATATTTCAGGATATACTACAATGAAAAAAGCAGAATTAGTTGCTGCTTTAGAAAAATAATAACTATTAGTTATATTTAAACAAGAAATTTAAATTTTCTTGTTTTTTTTGACGAAAAAAGAAGGAAATTTAAAAGTTTTGTTGAATGATATATATAGAGAGGAGGTAGTATGAGTGAACAAGTTAGTTTAAAAAGAATAAAAGGTAAAAAGGTTAGTGTGTATACAAGAAAACTCAAACCTAAAGAGGTCGTGCCGATGATTGTAGATAGGTCTTTTAAGAAACTATTTGCTGATGAAAATCACTTAGAAAGACTAAATTTGCTTTTATCAACAGTTCTTAATAAAGAAGTTAAAGTAATTAGAATAATTAATAATGAATTAATTGATCTAACAAGAAAGATTAAGAAAAGAGCAGTTGATTTAGTATGCGAAGTTGAAGGAGAAGGGTTATGCAATATTGAGATAAATTCATCTTTCATCTGGGCTAAGTGAAGAAATTTTAAGTACTTATGTAGACTTATCGGACAGCAAGATTATCTTGAAAATTTTAAAGTTGATAATGAAGGCCATGAAGTAATTGATACAGATGAATATGAAGAAGTGGAATTAAGTGATGGCGATTATGATGAAGATAATATAATTTATATAGAAGATGTATTTGGAGATTCTATAGAAGATAATGATAATGTTATACAAATCAATTTCAATACAGTTAATACAAATAAGAAACATTTATCAAGGATGGGGGTATTTGATGAAGAAGATATAACTTATAGATATACGGAACAGTTGAAAATCATCAATATTAATGTAGATTATTATACTAAACTATGTTATACTAAAAATGCAAATGAGTTATCTAAGTTTGATCGCGGAGTGGGTTCACTTGGTATAGATAATATCGATGCTTTATATAAAATAGCAGGAAATGATAAAGTACTAAAGGAGATTGGTGATACTGTGAAGAGATATAGTAATGATGATAATTTAGTTTACATGTATGATGCAGAGAAAGCTATGAAGATGGCGTATGTATATGACCTGCACCATGAAGTAAAAGAAACAACTGAAGAAGCAGTAAAAAAAGCAACAGAAAAAGTAACAAAATAGGTGACAAAAGATGTAACAAAGGATGTTACTAAAAGAGTTACGGAAGAAGTAACTGAAAAAAATAAGATAGATATGGCTAAAAAATTAAAAGATGCTTTAGTTGATATTTCAATTATTTCTAGTACAACAGGTTTATCTAAAGAAGAAATTGATAATTTATAAAAAAACTCTATTGCACATTTCTACAATTTATGATATATTTTAATAGTAGTAAGTATATGAGGTGTTATATGGATGCAATTATTATTATAGCTATCATTGCAGTTGTTGCTTTTTATTTTAGAAGAGTTGATAAAGTTGTTATGGGTGTTGCAATAGTAGATATATTCTTACGTATATTTCGATATTTAGTAGTTAATATTGAAATAAAAGGAATATCAGAACATATTGAAAAATACTTACCAAGTAGTATTCCAGATATTATAGGAAACTATACATCAGATATATTATATGATATACTAATTTGGGTATATGTAATAGTTATGGCAGTTTTCCTAGGATATACTATTAGATATTTTATTAAGAAAAAATAGTGCAGTAAGACATATGTAGGAATACATGTGTCTTTAATTTAGTTGTAAAATGTAATTATATATGGTACACTAAAAGTAACTAGTTAGGGTGATTGATAATGTATGAGTATATAAAAGGTAAGATTACAGGAATTGAGGCAAATTATATTGTTATAGATAATAATGGTATAGGATATCTTGTATATGTTGCAAATCCTTATTCATATAAAGAAGAAGAAACTAAAGTATATATTTACCAGTATGTAAAAGAAGATGAACTTAGTTTATATGGATTTAAAACAAAAGAAGAAAAAGATTTATTTCTAAAATTAATAGGAGTAAAAGGACTTGGTTGTAAGATGGCATTACCAATGTTTGCAACCAATTCTAATACAAGCATAATAGATGCTATAGAAAAAGAAGATGTTGCATACTTAAAGAAATTCCCTAAAATAGGTGATAAAGTTGCTAGACAAATAATATTAGATTTAAAAGGAAAACTTGTATCTAATAATACTAATACTGTTAATAATACTGAGTTAATAGAAGCATTAAAAGCATTAGGCTATAAAGCAAATGATATAAATAAAATTCTTTCTAAAATAGATAATAGTAAAACATTAGAAAATCAGATAAAAGATGCATTAAAACTACTATTAAAATAAGGAGATGATACTTTGGATAATAGATTACTTACACCAGAAAGTTTAAAAGAAGATTCATTTGATAATACAATTAGACCACAAACATTACAAGAGTATATTGGACAAAGTGAGAATAAAGAAAACTTATCAATATTTATTAAAGCGGCAAAAATGAGAGGTGAGCCTTTAGATCATGTATTACTATATGGACCTCCAGGACTTGGTAAAACAACTCTTGCTGGAATTATAGCTAATGAACTTGGAGTTAATTTAAAAACAACAAGTGGACCGGCTATTGAAAAAAGTGGAGATCTTGCAGCAGTGCTTTCTAGTCTAGAAGAAGGAGATGTCCTATTTATTGATGAAATACATCGTATTCCTAGATTCATAGAAGAAATACTTTATTCAGCGATGGAAGACTATACTTTAGATATTATAGTAGGAGCTGATTCATCATCAAGAAGTATAAAGATAGATCTTCCACCGTTTACGCTAGTAGGTGCAACGACACGTGCTGGAGATTTAACAAGTCCACTCAGAGATAGATTTGGTATTACTTGTAAACTAAATTATTATAATCAAGAAGAGTTAAAGAATATTGCACTTCGTACAAGTAAAGTATTAGATTGTAATATTGATTTAGATGCTGCAGAAGAACTTGCGATGCGTTCTCGTGGTACTCCTAGAATATGTAATAGATTATTTAGAAGAGTACGAGATTATGCTCTTGTAATGGGCGATGGAAAGATAGACCTTTCTATTGCTAGAATCGCACTAGATAAACTTAGAGTAGATAGATTAGGATTAGATGATACAGATTATCATTTGCTTAAATCTATCATAGATAAGTTTAATGGTGGACCAGTAGGAATTGAAGCAATTGCCTCTAGTATTGGTGAAGAACAATCTACAATAGAAGATGTATATGAACCATACTTATTACAGATTGGTCTAATTAAAAGAACAAGTAGAGGTAGAGTAGTAACAGAAAAGGCATATGAACATTTAGGATTGCCTATAAAAAATAGTTAGGAGAATAATATGAATAATAAAAGACAAGCAATAGAATTAATTGAAAAGAAGTTAGCTGGAGAAACATTTTTATCATATAAGGAGATAGCTGCAGTTACAGGTTATCATCCTAAATATTTGCTACACTTAAAAAAAGAGGTAATAGCTGGTACAGTATCATTACGTCATGGTAATTGCTTTAAAAAACCACATAATGCTATAACAGATGAAGAACGTAATTACATAATACAGCTATATAAAAGAAGTCATGTTAGTGTAAAAAAATTCTGTGAATTCTATGGCAAAAGAAGTTATTCATGCATATATAACACATTAAAAAAAGCTAATGTTATTAAACATTAAATTATTAAGTATATGGAGGTCATCTGAAATCAACCTATGTTAAATCAGGTGTTTTTTTGTTATTTACAAACTTTTTAGTTTCTGCTATTATTTATACAGATAGGAAGTGATAAATACAAATATAATACTGTAGTTAGTTGTAAGTTGTATGATGGATGCTGTGTGTTGTAATAAGTATGATTTATGATGGAGGTATTATGTTAGATAAGTATTTAATGCTAAAAGAAACTTATCCTAAATCAATTATAATGATTAAATCAGGAAGTTTCTACGAATGTTTAAATGAAGATGCAATTGTTATGAATAATATATTTAATTATAGAATTAAGAAATTTAGCAAATATATTAGAGTTGGTTATCCCATAAATAGACTTAATTATGTAACAAGTATTTTAACTAAGAAATGTATTAATTATGTAATTATTGATAATAGTATTATTAATAAAGAGAAGTTTAATTACAACAAATATAATGAATATACAAGTATTAATATATATGATATAAATATTAAACTTAACACAATATACAATTATTTAAATAATAATAGACTTGTTCGGAAACTAAAAATATGATAGAATGGTATTGTTCAGATATGCTGGAATCATAGAAAGTGGCTTTTATGAGATAACTTAAATCATATCTGAACAATATTGATTCCTAAAGTTATCTCATAAAAGCTATTTTTTAGAATAATGAGGGAAGTATATAATAAACAAGAATTAAGTAAATTAAAACCAAACAAATATAAAAGATTATTAGGTGTTGATTATGCAACAGTATGCAAAATGGAAACGACAGTTAGTCAAGCTTATGAAGAAAAACACAAAAAAGGCGGAAGACCAAGTAATTTTACAATGCATGAAATGGTGATTCTGTTTTTACTTTATATAAAAAATTATAATGCTATGGAAGATTATGCATTTGAATTTAAGGTTTCAAAAAGTACGATTTGTGATATTATTCACTTTGTTTTAGTTGCATTATTGAATGACAAAAACTTTACTTTATTTGGGTCAAAATGTACAAAATTTGATGAATCAGAAGATAGACTAATTGATGTTACAGAAGTTAGAATAGAAAGACCCAAATATAATCAAAATGAGAAATATTCTGGTAAGAAAAAATATCATACAATGAAAATACAAATTGTTAGAGGTACAGTTACAGGTTTTATATATGAAATAGAAATAGGAGCTGGTAAAGAACACGATTTTCATTTATGGAAAAGAACATTTAAGGGTTCACCAAAAAATGTAACTAACATTGTTGATTTAGGCTATATAGGCATGGATAAGATACATACTAACAGTAGAATTCCAAAGAAAAATAGTAAAAAACACAAGTTAACAAAAGATGAAATAGAATATAATAAATTATTAGCCAAAGACAGAATATTTATTGAACATACTAACTCTTGGATAAAAAGGTTTAAGATATTATCAACAAAATTTAGAAATAATCTATCTTATTTTGCAAAGTTTGCGGTTTTGTTATGTGGATTTTATAATTTTAATGCCGTTTAATTCTAGTTTCCGAACAACTCTATTAATTAATAAATGATATAATTGTGTTAAGGAGAGATGGCAGTAAAATAATAAATTGTTTTTTTGTTGCATTTCTAGATGCATTTTTTGAAATTATTATTATAAAAATACAATGGTGATGATATGAATAGTGTTATAAGCAGATATGAAGTTAAGTATTATATTAGTTTTGATACTTATCATAAATTAATGAACTTTATTAAAGATTATTTAGTTCGTGATAAGTATTATCATGAGACTATATATAACTTATATTTTGATAATGATTATTATGAATTAATTAATAATTCAATTGATAAACCTATTTATAAAGAGAAGGTTAGATTACGTAGTTATTGTAAGGTTAATAATGATACTGATGTGTTTTTAGAGATTAAGAAGAAGTATAATAATAATAGTAATAAAAGAAGAGTAAGAATTAAATATATTGAGTATCTAAATTATATTAATTTAGGTACTATACCTAAGTGTGATAAACAAATAATAAGTGAGATTGATTATTGTTTTAAGAAATATAATTTAAAACCTAAGATAAAGATTGTATACGATAGATATGCATATATTTTAAAAAGAGATACTGATTTTAGAATTACGTTTGATACTAATATAAGATATAATATAGATGATTTCAATTTTGATAATAATAATGATATTATGTATATGAATGACGGATATATAATGGAGATAAAGGCTTCAAGCGGTATACCTATATGGTTAAAAGAAGTATTAGATAGTTTGAGTATATATCCTATATCTTATTCTAAAGTAGGAAAGATTATAAGTGAGGTGTTTTGATGTTTAATAGTGTAATTAATGGTGGTCTGGATATAAAGAGTGCCTTTATTTGTATCATTACTTCTATAGTATTAGGATTAATAATATCAATAGTATATATGAAGAGTTCTAGATATAGTAAGAACTTTGTAATCACGCTTGCAGTACTTCCAATATTAGTTAGTACGGTTATGATTATGGTAAATGGTAATTTAGGCACAGGTATAGCTATAGCAGGCGCATTTAGTCTAGTTAGATTTAGAAGTATGCCAGGTAATTCAAAAGAGATTATGAGTGTGTTTTTTGCCATGACTATTGGTATTACAATAGGTGCGGGATATATCGTGTTTGCTAGTATTATTACTATCGTAGTGTCTTTAATGATTATTATCTTCTATTTAACTAATTTTGGAGAGAATAAGAATAATTATAAAACATCAGATATAATTGTACCAGAGTCATTAGATTATGACGATGTATTTGAAGAAATATTTAATAAGTATACTAATAGGTATGAGTTAGTTAAAATTAAAACAACTAATTTAGATAGTTTATATGAACTTAGATATGATATTACTTTAAAAGATGGTGTTAAAGAAAAAGAGTTTATTGATAGTATTAGAGTGCGGAATGGTAATTTAAAAGTATCTATTCATAAAGCTAAAGATGAAGAGATATTGTAATAAGTGGGTGCAAAAAGGTGAAAAGTACTGAGAAAAGTGGGTGCAAAAAGGTGAAAAACACTGAGAAAGGTGGGTGTAAAAAGGTGTAAAAAGTGGTATAATACTTATGGAGGCGTGGATATGAAAAGAAAAATTTATAATGATTTGTTAAAATGGAAAGATAATAAAAACTTTAAACCACTTATTGTACTTGGTGTAAGACAATGCGGCAAGACATATATAATTGAAGAGTTTTGTAAAAAAGAGTTTAAGAATTATAAAAAGATAAATCTTTTTGAAAATACTGAAGTAATTGAATTATATAAATCAAATAAAAATTCTAAAGAGAAGTATAATGATTTGAAATTACTAATAGATTTTGATTTTGAAAAAGAAGATTCGATAATGTTTATTGATGAAATTCAACAATGTGAAGAATTGATTTCTGAATTAAAGTATTTCAATGAGAATCATAGTAATGTTAGAATTATATGTGCAGGAAGTTTACTTGGCGTAAAACTTGCTAGATTAAAAAAACCATTTCCAGTCGGAAAGGTTAATAGATTATATTTATATCCTATGGATTTTGAAGAGTTCTTAATGGCCTTTGGTGAAGATATGCTAATAGATTATATAAAAGAATGTTTTACAAATAATAAATCAATGGGCTTGATACACAACAAAGCACTAAATTTTTACAAAAGTTATTTATTATCTGGTGGTATGCCTGAAAGTGTAAAAAAATTGATAGAATGTAATAGTGATTATTATAATTATGATTTAAATGTTTTAAATGATATTATAGAGGACTATAAAAATGATATGAACCATCACGTTAACAATTCTAATGAAACTTTGAAAATCAGAAAAATATATTCATCATTACCATCACAGTTGCAAAATGCATCAAAAAAGTTTCAATACTCTGTAGTTGATTCTAGTGCGAAATCAAGAGATTATTCTCTTCCACTTAATTGGCTAGAAAAAAGTAATATGATTCAAATTTGTAAGTGTGTAAAATTAGTAGAAAAACCACTACTTGGTTTTGTAGATAATGATATATTTAAGGTATACTATTCTGATATTGGTATATTTAATAGAATAGTTAATAATGATGCCAAATCAATTATTTTAGATGATATGAAGATATATAAAGGTATTATTACTGAAAACTATGTAGCTAATCAATTAAAAGCGAATGGTATAGATTTATTGTATTGGAAAGGTTCAAGAAATTCAGAGATAGATTTTCTAATAAGTACAGATGATGGTATTGTTCCAATAGAAGTTAAAGCAGATGATAATACTCAACCTAAAAGTTTAAATATATATAAAGAAATATATAATCCAAATTATATGATTAGACTTAGTACAAAGGATTTTGGATATAATCCAGATACTAAGATTAAATCAATACCTTTATATGCAACATATTTAATTAAAGAGTTAACTAAGTAGAATATCAAAAATGCATCTTTATCATACTATATGATAGAGGTGTTTTTATGCATTTATCTGATTTAAAAATAAATGATAAAGCGGTTATTAAAAGTGTGAATGCTAGCAACAGAGTGTTAAGGAGATTATATGATTTAGGTTTTGTTAAAGATAGTGTAGTCATACCAATACTTGTAAGTCCTAGTAAACTTATTAAAGCATATTTAATTAAAGATTCTATAATTGCGCTTAGAGATTCTGATGCTTCTAAAATAGAGGTGGATTATGCATAGGAAAATAGCTTTAATAGGGAACCCTAATGTTGGTAAGAGTACATTATTTAATGAACTTACTAATATGCACCAGCACACAGGTAATTGGTCTGGTAAAACTGTAGGAGTAGCTATAGGTAAACATAAGAATTTAACTATTTATGATTTGCCTGGAACATATTCTTTAATACCTCATTCTAAAGAAGAAGAAATAACATCTAATTTTGTAATAGATAACAATTATGATATCGCACTAATTATATGTGATTCTACTATGTTAGAAAGAAACTTAAATCTAGTAATTCAAACTTTAGAAGTGACTGATAATGTAGTATTATGTTTGAATATGATAGATGAATTAAAGAAAAAAGGTATAAGTATTGATATAGATAAATTATCTAGTATACTTGGTATTCCCGTAGTAGGTATTAGTGCTAAAAAAAAGATTGGTGTAGATAAATTAATTGGTGAAATTAATAACTTTAAAAGTAATAAAACTATAAAGTTAGAATATGAAAAAGAAATAGAAGATAGCATTAAAAGCATAGATAGTATAAATAGATTTGATGCAGTAAGAAAGATAATTAATGGCGATAATAAATTAGTAAGTAATTATTTGAATGATATAGGAATTATTCCAGTAGATAGTGTAATGAAAACTATTTATAATAAGTGTAGTGAGATTACTAATAGTGTAGTTAAGAAGGATAAGAATTATAATTATAAAAGAAAACTAGATAAGATACTTACTAATAAGATTACAGGTATACCTATTATGCTACTAATGTTAATAGGGATACTCTATATATCTATAGTGGGAGCAAATTATCCATCAAGTATTTTATTTAACTTCTTTGCTTGGTTAAAAGATATATTTACAAATGTTTTAGTTACTATTCATATACCTAGTGTAATTAGTGATTTATTAATTAATGGAGTATATCAAGTATTAACTTGGGTTATTGCGGTTATGCTTCCACCTATGGCTATATTCTTTCCGATGTTTACATTGCTTGAAGATTTAGGCATACTTCCGAGAATTGCTTTTAATCTAGATGGTTACTTTGAGTGTGCTAATGCTTGTGGAAAACAAGCACTTACTATGTGTATGGGCTTTGGATGTAATGCAGTAGGAGTAACAAATGCAAGAATAATAGACTCTAAAAGAGAAAGATTAATTGCGATAATTACTAATTCGTTTATTCCATGTAATGGTAGATTTCCAGCGTTAATATCAATTATTAGTATGTTCTTTATTATTGAAAGTAAGTTTTTTAATTCTTTATTTAATGTTGGAATTCTTACTTTACTAATACTTCTTAGTATTTTTATAACTTTAATAGTAAGTAAGATATTATCTAAGACTATATTAAAAGGATTACCATCATTCTTTACTATAGAACTTCCTCCATATAGAAAACCTAGTGTAATAAAAGTAATTATTAGATCAATATTTGATAGAACTTTATTTGTCTTAGGTCGAGCGCTCATAATCGCCCTTCCTGCCGGAATAGTTATATGGTTGCTTGCTAATGTTAGTATTGGAGAGTCATCTATGATAAATATATTAAGTGATTTTTTAAATCCATTTGGAATAATGATAGGATTAGATGGAATAATCTTACTTGCGTTTATTCTTGGATTTCCAGCTAATGAAATAGTAGTACCTATTATGATGATGACATACTTATCTAATAGTCATTTAGTTGATATATCTAGTTTGGATACTATGAAAAATATTTTAGTAAGTAATGGTTGGACTATAAAAACAGCTATATGTACTTTAATATTTATATTATTCCATTTTCCATGTTCAACAACACTTCTAACTGTAAAAAAAGAAACTGGTAGTATTAAGTGGACTATTCTCTCATTTGTCATTCCATTAATTATTGGGATTGTGTTGTGTCTTATAGTAAATGTTGTATTCATTTTATTATAATAACTTGGGATTCCAAGTTTTTTAGTGGTTGTATTTTAATGTGTTTTCTGTTAGAATTATATATAGAATAAGTAGTAAGGAGTTGGTTTATGAAAGATAGTAAAAGAAGAATATTAATTACTGGTATTATTATATCAATATTAATTATTATTGCGTCTATTACAACATCAATTATAGTAATTGCAAATAGTAGTGGTGTATCTAGAACTATAATGATTTATATGGTAGGTTCTAATTTAGAATCTTCTGGTGGACTTGCTAGTGCAGATTTAAATTCTATTGATAAAAATATTGATAGTAATACTCGGGTAATGCTTATTGCCGGTGGATCAAAAAAATGGAGTAATAATTATATTAGTACCAAAGAAACATCTATTTATGAGCTTACTGGTGCAGGTTTTACTAAAGTAAAGAATCAGCCAAAACAGAACATGGGTAGTAGTGAAACACTAAGTAGTTTTTTAAATTATGTATATGATTATTCAAAAACTGATGAGTATGATTTAATATTTTGGAATCATGGTGGTGCGATTGATGGCAGTGAATATGATGAGTTAAGTAATGATGATAATTTATCATTAAGTGAAATGAATAAGGCGTTAAGTTCTAGCCCATTTAATAATAAGAAGTTAGAACTTGTTATATTCAGAACTTGTCTAAATGGTACAATTGAGATCAATTCAATTTTTTCTAAGTATGCAAAATATTTAGTCGCATCAGAAGAAGAAACCTTAGGAGCTAGTTATACTAGTGTGCTTAACTTTATAAATACTATAGATTCTAAAGATAGTTCAAAAGATGTAGGTATGAAGTTTATTGATGCTTATAAAAAACAAATAAATGATATTAAGAGCAATACTTTTAAAACTGATGCTGATACAATATATTCAACTTATTCTTTAGTAAATTTATCTGATATAGATAATCTTAATAAGAGTGTTAATGAATTTTTTAACGATATTGATGTAACAAATAGTTTTAATAAAATATCTAAAGTTCGAGCTAATTTATATCAATATGCCAAAGAAGAACCATCTTATGACATGGTTGATTTATATAATTTAGTTAATAATCTTAAAGATTTATCACCTTCTAAGGCAGATAAAGTACTTAAAAATCTTGATAATACAATTATTTATAATTATGCAACTGATGCTAATTCTAGAGGTATAAGTATATATTTTCCATATAACGGAAAGAAGATTGTAAAGGATAGATTTATAGAATTATATAATGATATTGATGGATTTAATAATTATAAGAACTTTATTACTAAATTTTATAATATTCAATCTGGTGATTATAAGACACATACTTATACAACAAATGTAATTAATAGTAAAGAATCTACTGCTAAAAATACTTATGCTGATTTTGAATTAGAATTAACAGATGAACAAGTAGAAACGTTTGCTAAAGCAACTTATGTTGTATATAAAGATTTAGGTACAGGTTTTTATAAGCCAGTATATAGTGGAGTATCAACTACACTAGACGGAAATATATTAAAAGCATCTATTAAAGATAGACAATTACAAGTAGTAGGAAGTAATGAAGAAGTATATGACTTAACAGCGTTTGAAAAAGAAAATACTGATAAGTATATTAAATATACAACTAATATTGTATTACAATCATTTGGTGATAATATAAGTGATTTTAAAAACGATAATGCAATTATGACTTTATACTATGATAAAAAAACAAATAAGACTAATATTGCAAGTATAGTTTATAATAATAATGATGATAAAACTAATGCGATAGCGGTTAATTTAAATGATTATAATAATGTAGTATTTTCTATATCAAGTGGATGGAAGATATTAGATGATAATGGTAATTATACTGGGCCTATTATAGAGAATGGTAAAGTAGTAGGTGATGGTATTATTACAGGTTTTGAAGAAAAGCCAGGTAAGTTTAAATTTGAGTTGTCTAAATTTGATAATAATTCAATTTACTATTGTGTGTTTGCACTTACTGATACACATAATAATGTATCTTATTCAAAAATGATTAAATTAAAATAAAGAAAGAAGGATAATGATGAATAATGAAAATAATAATTTAAATAATAATATGAATAATGTAGGAATAGATAATTTCTTTGATCCTAATATAGCAAATAATAATATTGATACTAATCAAAGTGTTAATACTGTTATGCCTAATAATGTTGATCTAAATAGTTTTAATAATACCCAAGTAGTTAATGATAGTGTTAATACTGTATATCCAAATAATAGTATTAATTCTAACGTAGGCATTAATAATCAAGGTATTGCTGGTATAAATAATAATATAGATAATAATGTTATAAATAGTGTTCCAACTATGAGTGTTGAAAATCAACCAACTTCTATGAATACTTCAAATAACGTGGCTGATAATAATATTAATACATTTAATAATAATTTTATACCAACTAATATTGTTAATAGTAATCCTAATATGAATATTGCAAGTGAACAAAATAGTACAAATTTATCAAATAATATGGTGGGAATAAATACTAGTATTAATGCTAATATGAATAATCCTATACCAACCAACGATATTCCAAACAATCCTATGTCATATAATACAGCACTAAATAGTGATAGTGCTAATACATTTATAAATAATTCTAATAATAATGTTAATGGTATGAATAATAATCAGTTTAATAATATAAATACAAATGTTAATCCAGGATTGCAGGCAAGTAGTGTAAATGTTACTCCAAACTCTGTAAAGAAAAAGAGTAATAAAGCATTAATAATTACATTTATAATATTTATTGTGGTTGCAATTGCATCGGGAATTGTTACTTATTTATTGATTACTAATAATGGAGCTAAAACAAAGAATGATTATGAAACTAGTAATGGAACTAATAATACTCCTACAACTGTAACTACAACTGATACAAATGATACTGATACGATTGAACAAGATGGATTTATTTTTGATAAAAAGTCTGGTTATACATATGAATTTGTAGATAATGAACTATATGTATATAGTAATAATTCAGCATTTCAGTTTTCTATTCTTCCATATACACTTGATGAAGTAATTAATGAATCATCTACGATAGAAGATACAATGACTAGTTATGGATATACGTTTAACAATAAGAAGAATACTACTTATAGTGGTAAGAATGCTTTATCATATGAAGTATCTTATAGTGGAAAAAATGTATTATATGTTGTTTATTCTGCACCTGATACAAACTATTCTGTTCAAGTTTTTGCACTCAGTAGAACTAATACATTTGATTATAATTTAATTACTGAATCATTTAATTTAACTAATGATATTAAAAAGTCTACGACTGTAACATATAATAAACCTGAAAGATTTAGTTTATCAAGTATTGGTGATAAGTTATTTACTGAAATAAATGGTTAAAAAAATATATCTATTATAGAATAGAGGTGACTATGAATACTTTAATTGCTATACTGGCATCAATTATACCTGTATTAATTATTCTTGCAGTTATATACAATATGGGCGAGGTAAAAAAGCAACCTTTATGGTTGCTTGGCTTACTTTTTCTAGGAGGAATACTATCTTGGGTTATGGTTAGATATATATCAAGATTACTTGGTAATGACATTTATAAGTCACAAATAGAGATCAATGAATCACTAGGTAATAAAGGTTTCTTCTTAGTTAGCTTTGGTATAATTGCAATAATAGAAGAAATATCAAAATATATTGTAATAACAATAATGTGTTTTAAAAATAATTATTTTAAAAATCCATATGACGCAATTATGTATGCTGTATGTATTTCATTAGGTTTTGCTTTTGTTGAAAATATAATGTATATAAATAATTATGGTATGGGTGTTGCAATATCACGTGCGATATTTTCTATTCCTGCTCATGCCTCTTTTGGCATTATAATGGGTTATTATTTGGGAGTATCAAAATTGTGTAGTGATAAAAAAGAAAATAATGCATCTGCATTTACAAGATATGCTGCTTTCTTTATACCACTTGTATTTCATGGATTCTATGATTTCTTGCTTAATTTTAATACAGAATCAATCTATATAATATTTTTAATTTATGTAATTATTATGTATGCATTTGTAATATTTTTATTACTTAGATTAAATAAGATAGACGATAAATGGTTAAGGCATCAAAAAAAAGAGATTATTCCAGTATATGAAGTAAAAAAGCAAACTCATAAAAATATGTATTATGATGTTCTTTATAATGATGATAATAAAATTAATAATACTGAAGTAAACAATAATAATTCTAATCAAAGTGTTAAAACAAACTGGCGACAAGCAGAATCTAATGATATTGTTTATGAACATGATAAAGTTGAGATGAATATGTTTAGAGATGATCAAGAAAAATAGTTTTCTTGATTTTTTTTGATGAAAAAAGAAGGAAATTTAAAAGTTTTGTTGAATGATATATATAGAGGAGGTAGTATGAGTGAACAAGTTAGTTTAAAAAGAATAAAAGGTAAAAAGGTTAGTGTGTATACAAGAAAACTCAAACCTAAAGAGGTCGTGCCGATGATTGTAGATAGGTCTTTTAAGAAACTATTTGCTGATGAAAATCACTTAGAAAGACTAAATTTGCTTTTATCAACAGTTCTTAATAAAGAAGTTAAAGTAATTAGAATAATTAATAATGAATTAATTGATCTAACAAGAAAGATTAAGAAAAGAGCAGTTGATTTAGTATGCGAAGTTGAAGGAGAAGGGTTATGCAATATTGAGATAAATTCATCTTTCATCTGGGCTAAGTGAAGAAATTTTAAGTACTTATGTAGACTTATCGGACAGCAAGATTATCTTGAAAATTTTAAAGTTGATAATGAAGGCCATGAAGTAATTGATACAGATGAATATGAAGAAGTGGAATTAAGTGATGGCGATTATGATGAAGATAATATAATTTATATAGAAGATGTATTTGGAGATTCTATAGAAGATAATGATAATGTTATACAAATCAATTTCAATACAGTTAATACAAATAAGAAACATTTATCAAGGATGGGGGTATTTGATGAAGAAGATATAACTTATAGATATACGGAACAGTTGAAAATCATCAATATTAATGTAGATTATTATACTAAACTATGTTATACTAAAAATGCAAATGAGTTATCTAAGTTTGATCGCGGAGTGGGTTCACTTGGTATAGATAATATCGATGCTTTATATAAAATAGCAGGAAATGATAAAGTACTAAAGGAGATTGGTGATACTGTGAAGAGATATAGTAATGATGATAATTTAGTTTACATGTATGATGCAGAGAAAGCTATGAAGATGGCGTATGTATATGACCTGCACCATGAAGTAAAAGAAACAACTGAAGAAGCAGTAAAAAAAGCAACAGAAAAAGTAACAAAATAGGTGACAAAAGATGTAACAAAGGATGTTACTAAAAGAGTTACGGAAGAAGTAACTGAAAAAAATAAGATAGATATGGCAAGAAAGCTAAAACAGGAGAATGCTGATATTGATTTGATAGTTAAAGTAACTGATTTATCTAAAGAAGAAATAAATAAGTTATAGTGTATTTCAACCTTAGGTTGAAATTTTCTATTTAAAAAGGAAAATATATTAGTTTTGTTGTATAATATTAATAGGAAGGAAAAGGTGAAATATGCTTGAATTAAAAAATGTAACTAAAGTATATAAAACAAAAGAATTAACGCAAAAAGCTCTTGATAAAGTTAGTATTAAATTTAGAGATAATGAATTTGTATCTATATTAGGTGCTTCAGGTAGTGGGAAGACTACTATGTTAAATATTATTGGTGGACTTGATAGATATACTAAAGGAGATTTAATAATTAATGGTATTAGTACAAAAAAGTACAAAGATAAAGATTGGGATACATATCGTAATCATAAAGTAGGATTTGTCTTTCAAAGCTATAATTTAATATCTCATCAAACGGCTTTATCGAATGTTGAACTAGCTTTAACATTAAGCGGAGTTGGAAAAAAAGAAAGAAAAAAAAGAGCACTTGATGCTTTAAAAAAAGTAGGACTTAAAGATCATGTTCATAAAAAACCAAGTGAGATGTCTGGTGGGCAGATGCAGCGTGTTGCGATTGCAAGAGCTTTAGTAAATGATCCGGATATATTACTTGCTGATGAACCAACTGGAGCACTTGATAGTAAAACTAGCATACAAATTATGGATTTATTAAAAGAAATTGCCTCTGATAGATTAGTCATCATGGTAACACATAATCCAGAACTTGCGTGCGATTATTCAACTAGAATAGTTAAGCTAAAAGATGGCGTAATAATTGATGATTCTAATAAATATGATGGTGAAGAAGAGTTAAATAATTCAACTATTGGTAAGAAAACATCGATGTCATTTATAACAGCATTAAGTCTTAGTTTAAATAACTTAATGACAAAGAAAGCTAGAACATTCTTAACTGCTTTTGCCGGTTCTATTGGCATTATCGGTATTGCTTTAATTCTTAGTTTATCAAATGGAGTATCAAATTATATAAATGATAAGGAAGAAGAAGCACTATCTAATTATCCACTTACGATTGAGAAGAACTCTATGGATATGACTAGCATGATGCTCAATATGATGAAGACTAAAAGTAAGCATTATAAAGATGATAAAATTCGTTCTAATAATGTACTAAACGATTTACTTACATCATTTAAAGTAAAGGTTAATAATTTAAAGGACTTTAAGACTTATATTGATAATAATAAAAATATAAGTAAGTATGCCAATGATATACAGTATGGCTATGATCTAAATATTAATCTATTTACTAAAGATGTAGATGGTAATACTTTAAAAGTAAATCCAACAAATATTTATGAAAATTTGGGAGTAATAAGCAGATTTATGCAATTTTCTGATAACAACAATGTCTTTGTAGAATTATTTAATAATGATAAGATGTTACTTGATAACTATGATTTAGTTGCTGGAAATCTTCCTAAGAATTATAATGATGTAGTTGTGATGATTGATTCTAATAACGAGATTAGTGATTATACTTTATATGCGTTAGGATTAAAAAGCAAAAGTGAACTTGATGATATGGTTAAGAAAAGTGAAAATGGCGAAGATGCAAAATCAAAAATAGAAGAATATAATTATGATGATTTATTAGGATTAAGTTATAAACTAGTATTTAATAGTGATTATTATGTATCAGAAAATGGTATATGGATTGATAAATCTAATAATGATGATTATGTAAATGAATTAGTAAATAATGGAGAAACTATTAGGGTAGTAGGTATTATAAAATCGCATGAAGATACCGCGCTTACTACTACTGGTGCGATTGGCTATACTAAAGATTTAACTAATTATGTAATTGATAAAATCAATAATAGTGAAATAGTAAAAAGTCAAAGAGAAAAACCTGATATAAATGTATTTACAGGTAGAAGTTTTGATGATGTAAATATTAGTATTGATCCTAGTATTTATACATTAAGTGAAGTAGAGATTAAATCATACATAGAAAATATTATGGATACTAAAAGTACATATCAAGATAATTTAAAGAAATTAGGTTCTGTTGATACTGATGATCCAGATACAATAAATATTTATCCTAAAGATTTTAAATCAAAAGATAAAATAGTAGATATTATTAAAAAGTATAATAGTAAGAAGAGTGAAGCAGACAAAATAACTTATACAGATACAGTTGGTATGATGATGAAAAGTGTAACATCTATTGTAAATATTATAAGCTATGTATTAATTGCCTTTGTCGGTATTTCTCTTGTTGTATCTAGTATTATGATAGGTATTATTACTTATATATCAGTACTTGAAAGAAGGAAAGAAATAGGAATATTAAGAGCTATTGGTGCACGTAAAAAAGATATATCTCGTGTATTTAATGCTGAGGCTATAATTGAAGGTTTAGCAGCAGGAATACTAGGTATTTTAATTACGTTATTATTATCCTTGCTTGGTAATATTATTGTATCTCATGCATTAAATATAAATAATATTATGCATTTACCATTATCAGCTGCACTAGTATTAATATTTATAAGTGTATTTTTAACATTTATTGCTGGATTAGTTCCATCAAAGATAGCTAGTAAGAAAGATCCGGTAATAGCACTAAGAGAAGAATAAATACTATTTTAAAAAAACATATTTCAAAAGATATGTTTTTTTGATATAATTGAAAAAGTTAAAGGAGTGCGCCAGTTCGGTGTTTAATATATAGTTGGTGGGAACCCAACCTAGTAAGATTTGGCAAATCGCTAGTAGTCAGCCTTGGAGCCGAAGTCGTGAGATTAGGTTTAAGCGTAGGTAGACAAGAATTCGAGCCGTAATGCGAAAGCGTGAAGTGATTCAGCCCCGTTAGTAATAAATAGTGGTAGTCGATGTGTTTCCTTTCACAGCAGACAATAACGGCAATGGTGTAAAATGCTAGACGTCATTGTGAGAGTGCCACCGGGGTCCAAGAGCACGGCGAGTTTATCAGTGGTATATTAAGCATACCTGGGAGGTCTTATGTCAAATATATTAAATACAAATTTTACGAGATATTAACAAGGCGTGGACAAAAGCATGCAATACCATATAAGAGATATCTTGAATATTGGAATTTTGCAGCAATTCCTAAACCTATAATACTTGTAAACATTTGGTGATATGAAAGATTATATGAAGAGCCGTATGCGGGAAAATCGCACGTACGGTTCTGTGAGGGGCGATAGACTTCCTCTCACAGAAGAAAGAAAGAGAGGTAAAGTCGAGCTCGTCTACTCGACGAAGATTTATGCAACTAATAATAGGAAGCCATGTATCTTTTAATAAAGATAAGCAAATGTTGCTAAGTGTTACAGAAGCACTAAGTTATAAAGCTAATACCTTTATGTTTTATACAGGTGCGCCACAAAATACTAAAAGAGTAGAATTAGATGATAAATTAATAGAAGAAGCAAAGAAGTTAATGATATCTAATAATATAGATATTACTAATGTAGTAGTACATGCTCCATATATAATTAATCCAGCTAATAGTAAAAATAGAGACTTTAATATAAGTTTTTTGCGCCAAGAAATATCTAGAGTAGAAAAACTAGGTATTACTAAACTTGTTCTTCATCCAGGAAGTCATGTTGGACTTGGTGTAGATGTAGGTATTGATAATATTGTAGATGTACTTAAAAACTCAATAGATGATAATACAAATGTAGATATATGTCTAGAGACTATGGCCGGTAAAGGTAGTGAGATAGGTAAATCTTTTGAAGAAATAAAAAGTATTATTAATAAAGTAGGAAGCAATCATATAAAAGTGTGTTTGGATACATGTCACATTAATGATGCAGGGTATGATCTTAGTGATTTCGACAAAATATTAGAAGAATTTGATAGTATAATAGGTTTAGATAAATTAGCAGTAGTTCATATTAATGATTCTAAAAATGAGATAGGAACTCATAAAGATAGACATGAAAATATTGGTTTAGGGCATATTGGTTTTGATAAACTAATGCAAGTTATATATCATGAAAAATTAAAAGATGTTCCTAAAATATTAGAAACGCCTTATGTTGGAGAAGATACTAAGTATCCTCCGTACCTTTTTGAAATAGAAATGATTAGAAATAAGAAGTTTAATTATAATCTAGTAAGAGATATTATAGATTACTATAAAAAGTAAGCATATTTCTTTTTGTATTCAAAAAATAAATCAATGATTTTATCATAGTTATCAGTTGATACTTTGTTTTTTAATTTTTCAAATACTTCATCATGATTACCATATAAAAGATTGCTATAATCATTTTTAATAGTATCATAGATAATATCTAATTCTTCATTAGATAAAGTAATATTATTATTAAGTGCGAATGCATTAATATCTTCTTTTTTTAAATTATTAATATAATTTTTTAGTAATTTGTCTTTCATATATTCACCATTATATTATATGATTAAAATAATATAAGATGAATAGATTAATAGTGGGTGATAGAATGTTTAAAATAATAAAATTAAATAGTATAAATAACTTTTTCTCAATTATAAATTATGATTATGCCAATACTTTATATGAAAAAATTAAATAAAGGTAAGTTAAATAAAAGTAAATATAAAGTAAAGAAAAAAGATACTAATAAAAAGAGTAAAAAACTTAATAAAGTTGTAGATAGAAGAAAGGATAAAATTGGCATAATAATTGAGAGAAGATATAAAATAATAATTGTATTAATACTTTTATTGATGATAGGTTTAATTGCGAAAATAGTTTACATGCAAGTTATTAAGTATGATGATTATAAATTAGAATTAAAAAGGCTTACTAAAAAAATAGTAGATGGACCTAGTACTCCAAGAGGAAGAATATATGATAGAAATGGTAAAATAATAGTAGATAATGAGGCAGTAAAAACTATATACTATAAAAAACAGAATATGGTAACTGCTAAAGAAGAGATAGCTCTTGCTTATAAACTAGGTAATTATATAGATGTAGATTATTCTAAACTAACTGATGATGCGATTAGAACATTTTGGGTTAAGACAAATTTAAAGAAAGCTAGAGCTAAAATAAAAGATAAAGAATGGAATAAAGTTAAAGAAAGAAAAATGACTAGTGATGAAATATATGCACTAGAGAAAAAAAGAATAACTAATGATGAATTAGAAGCTTTAACCGATGATGATAGAGAAGCTGCATATATATATTATCTAATGAATAAAGGATATTCTTATGCTGAGAAAACTATTAAAAATGAAGGCGTTACTGATGAAGAGTTTGCGAGAGTTGCAGAAGCCTTAGATGATTTAGCAGGAATTGATACTAAACTTGATTGGCAAAGAAGTTATCCTTATGGAAATACTTTAAGGGCAATCATGGGTAATGTATCAACTAGTGATCATGGTATACCTTCAGAACTTAAAAAGGATTATTTAAAGAAAGGCTACGCTTTAACTGATAGAGTAGGTACTAGTTATTTAGAGTATCAATATGAAGATTATCTAAAAGGTAATAAGTCTACTTATGAAATTATGAGTGATGGAACTTATAAGGAAATTAAAAAAGGTACTCGTGGTAATGATTTAGTATTATCTATAGATATAGATTTACAAATACAAATTGAAAATATTATTACAGAAGAATTATTAGCTGCTAAGACTGAACCAAATACAGAGTATTTTTCTAAAACATTTGTAATTATAACAGATCCAAATACAGGTGAGATATTAGCTATGGTAGGTAAAAGAGTAGTTACTAAAGAAGATGGTAGTTTAGATGTAGTAGATTATACTCCAGGAGTTATTACATCATCTGTTACTCCTGGATCTGTTGTTAAAGGTGCCTCTCATATTGTTGGATATAATACCGGTGCTTTAAAAATAGGTGAGGTAAGAAATGATGAGTGCATTAAAATAGCAGCCACTCCTTTAAAATGTTCATTCCATACTTATGGTATGATAGATGATATTGCTGCACTTAAGTATTCATCAAATACATATCAGTTCCAAACAGCTATTAAAGTAGGTAAAGGTAACTATGTATACGATGGACCACTTAAGATAGATACAACTGCATTTGATACTTACAGAAATACATTTAAAGAATTTGGTTTAGGTACTAAGACAGGAATAGACTTACCAAATGAGGCTTTAGGATATAAAGGAGAAAATACTTTATCTGGATACTTACTTGATTTTTCTATTGGACAATATGATACTTATACACCAATTGAATTATCACAATATATATCTACAATTGCTATGAATGGTAAAAGAATTAGACCTCATTTACTTAAAGAAGTATATGATGGAACTACTAAAGATGCACTATCAAAAAAGATTTATACATTTGAAACAGATGTATTAAATACAGTTGATACTAAACAAGAATATTTAGATAGGGTACACGTTGGATTTAAACAAGTAGTAGATGCTGGAGGTACTGGTAGTGGTTATGTAGAGTATTCTAGAAATGCTGCTGGTAAAACTGGTACAGCTGAAAGTTTTATTGATTCAGATGGTGATGGTAAGATAGATACAGAAACAATATCTGCATCATTTGCGGGATATGCACCTAGTGATGCACCTAAAGTAACATTTACAATAATTTCTCCCGATGTAGCTGGCCCTAATACCGATTATAATGGAATGTCTAAGGTAAATATGCGAATAACTAAAAAAGTTACAGAAAAATACTTTGAATTTTATCAATAATCTGTTATAATATAGTAGCGTTTTTAAAGAAGGAGGCAATTTATATGGCAAAAAAAGGAGAAGCAAGACAAAGAATAACTTTAAAATGTACTGAATGTAAAGAACAAAACTATCGTACAGAAAAGAATAAAAGAAATACTGCAGATAAGTTAGAATTAAATAAATTTTGTCCTAAATGTAGAAAATCAACTCTTCATAAAGAAGAAAAATAGAAGGAGTAACTTATGATAAATGTAAATGATATTAAAAATGGTATGACTATTCTATTTGAAGGTAATATCTATACAGTATTAGAGTTTTCTCATGTTAAACCTGGTAAAGGTGCAGCATTTGTTCAAGCAAAACTTAAAAACTTAAGAACAGGATCTATTATTGAAAAAAGATTTAATTCAGGAGTTAAGTTAGAAAAAGCCATGATTGAAAAAGTAGGAATGCAATTCTTATATGCAAATGGTGATAACTATAACTTCATGAATATGGAAACATATGAACAAATGGATTTAACTAAAGAACAATTAGGAGATAATGTATCATACCTAAAAGAAGGATTAGATGTATTACTTTCATTCTATGAAGGAGAACTACTTGGTATTATTATGCCAGAAAAAGTTGAACTTGAAGTAATAGAAACAGAACCAGCAGTAAAAGGAAATACTGCAACAAATGCAACAAAAGATGCAAAACTAGAAACAGGACTTACTGTAAAAGTTCCATTATTCATTGAACAAGGTGAAAAAATAGTAGTATATACTGCTGATGGAAAATATGCATCAAGAGCAAATTAATAAGGTACTTAGTTACCTTTTTCTTTTGCCATGAAGTATAAACAAGTATACTTTTTTCGAGATTGTTGCACATATCTAAATTATATGATAAGATTAATCCAGAAGGGTGGGAGAAGTATGAAGAATAATTCTAAAGCATTTACTTTGATAGAATTGATTGCTGTTTTAATAATATTAGCAGTAATTGCCATAATTGCGACACCTATTGCAATGAACATTATGAGAAAAGCTCGCTATGTAGCTGATAAGAGAAGTATTGATGCATATGGAAGAAGTATCGAACTTGCAATTACAGGATATTTACTTGATGAAGGAAATTTTCCAACTAGTATTGGACAATTATCTATTGAATACTCAGGAAATAAGGTAGAATGTTTAACAGAGCAATTAAATGATGATTTATCGGTATATTTAGCAGGATGTACAGTTAATGGTAGAACGGTAGATTATGCATACGGTGTGAATAAAAATATAGCTCCATAGTTACAACTAATTTTAATATATAATTTGTACTATATCAAAACTAATGAGTTCCTTGGTTAATGATTGAGTTGTTCTTATAAAAAATCAACTCTTTCAGAGATTGGGGATTTTTTTATATAATAGGAAATTGATACTTTCCATTCAAAAATTATTGACATTACGAATGTATGTATGATACACTGCATATGCAACTG
>CAMJTE010000021.1 GCA_946408655.1 uncultured Caryophanales bacterium
TCTTTAAATATCCATTTACTGGATTTTCTTTTATAAAACTCTTATATATATCAGAGTTTATAAAATTCTCATCATTTATATTATATGTGTTCATAACCCTCCTATATATTTAATTTTTTGACCAATTGATAATTCATTGGAAGTTAAATTATTTTTCTTCTTAATACTATCTACTGTAGTATTAAACTTCTTAGCTATACTATACAAACTATCTCCACTTTTAACTGTATAAACAATAGTACTTGAAGGTGTATTACTACTAATTGGTATTTTTAACTGCTGTCCGATAGATAAATTATTACTAGTTAAATTATTAATACTAGTAAGTATTGATGCAGTTGTATTATTAGCTCGTGCGATACTATATAGACTATCTCCCTTTTTTACAGTATATAATTTATAATTCATACTACTAGCAGGAGGAGTATAATCAGGACCTATACATTCTTCTACCTCCACTGTTTCAGGAGTTACTCTAATACGTAATACTTGACCAATATTAAGTAAATTACTAGTAAGACTATTATCCTTTTTTAACACATTTATATCTATATTATAATTTCTAGCAATACTATATAAGTTATCTCCTTTCTTTACAGTATAGTTAGTATAACTTGGCATAATCATCTGTGACTCTGGCGTATACATTTCTGGAATACGTAATACATCACCTATTTTTAAACTAGTAGATTTTAAATTATTAAGTTTAACTATTTCATCAATAGTAGTATTATACTTACGAGCTATTTTATATAAAGAATCACCTGATACTACAGTATATAAGAATAAATTATTAGGATTAGTTCCAGAATTAGTTGGGATTTTTAATACTTGACCAACTTTTAATGTACTTGCAGTAACATTATTTAAATTAGCAAGCTCCATAACAGATACACCAAATTGATTGCTAATACCATATAAGGTATCTCCACTTTTTACTGTATAATTTATAAAACCACCTCTATTTAAATATATGTAAAAAGAAAAATAGTAGTATAAATACCACTATTATCCTTATTATTTAATTAGAATCTTTATTATTACGCATTTCTATGGTTGCTTCATTTACAGCATCATCAAATGTCTTAATTGCATCCATGATCATAGAATATCCACTCGCCGCACCAAATCCATGATCTAAATTTTTAAATAATCTCGATAACTTTCTTAGATACGCAATAACAGTTTTTTCTGGATATCCTACTAAATATATTAAAAATTCATTCCCGTCTGTTCTAATAATTTCAGTATTAGGTAGTTGGGTTGTTATTAAGATATTTGCCGCTTGTAAAATTATCTTATCTCCTTCTTCTCTACCATAATTATCATTAATATAAGCAATATTATTTAAATCTATTACTATTATAGATTGTGGATAAACTTCTGATTCATCCCATGATTCTACTTTACTATTTAAATAAGCTCTATTTTTTAAAGAAGTTAATTGATCTATATATTTAAGTTTCTCTTCTTTAGTTAATTTAGAACGCTTAGAATTTTTTAATCTCTTAATAAATAACATTACTTTATTTACTATAGCCATTATAAATAATACAAATATAACAATTATTATTAGGAGCATTAAATAGAAATAATCAACTGTTTTATATGATATATTACTATACCCTTTTTCAATTACACTATTAATATTGATATAATTTGTATAAAAATCAAATAAATTAGCAAACGTATTATTTATATTAGAATTATTAATTATAAAACTATAATCAATATCACTTACTACAGAATCAATCTTATAATTTTTAAAATTACGAGTCTTATAGTATTCAAAATCTTCTATATTAATTACTACTACTTCATTAGACTTCATACTAGTAATTAATTTATGCATAGTATCATATGTATTAAACTTTATATTATTACTATTTAATACATTAGCAATCATACTATTCTTAACAGTAACAACATTATAGTTTTTTAAATCATTAAGGCTATTTATTACAACATTATTATTATATTTAGATAATACAACAATCTTACTATTAATTGCTGACTTAGTAATATATGAATCTTTCTTAATCTTAATATCATTATTATTAAGCATAATATCCACTTTACCATTTTCATAATCATTAACTAAATCCTTAATAGTATCATACTTCTTATATTTAATTTCAACATTAGAAAATTTACTGAATGATTTTAATACTAAATTATTTATACCTGAAAGTTTATCTTTAACAAGTTTATCATAGATACCATCTTCTACAAATCCATAAACATAAGTTTTAGATTTTATATCTGTTTGTTTTAAAGTAGGTACATTTTTAAATTCATAGTAATCACTAAGAAGATGACTATTATATGAATTATTAAAGTTAGCATTTGACCACTTATTATAATACTTTGCTAAAATACTATTTAAGTTTGTATCACCCTTTAGGCTAATAACATAATCCTTAGTCTCAGATAGAAATTCATAAGAGATTGCAAGATTCTTACTAGATACATACTTTGTTACATCACTTTTTAAAAGTATTAACGCATCAATATCACTACTAGAGTTAATCATATCTACAGCGCTTTTATATGTCGTAAATGTATTGGTATCGTTGAAGTAGTTAGAAAATCTATTAACATCAGTCTCTAACAATCCGATTTTACTATTACTAACTAAATTAGGACTTTTAATTACCTTAGAATTATTGAATACCATTACATAATTATCACGATAAACTAAGATATCATTATTATCCATTTTATCTTTTATAGTAAATGAATAATTATTTAAATCTGTATCTCCTACTTTAAAAGCTGATGGATTAAAACTTAAATTAGTATCTTTGGATACATAATTTAGAAAATCAAATATTACTCCATTGCCATTATAAGTAAAGGCTGGAACATCATTTAATACCGATATATCAATAACATTAGTTTTATTATTATCTATCCATTGTTTTTCAGCAATACTTAATGTATTTTTCTTGTTAAAAAATACATAATACAAAAAAAACAAAGATAATATTACTAATATGGTTGCTATTAATATTATTATTTTATTTTTCTTTTTCATAAATCACCCTACCAAGCAAATGAATCTTTTGAATTATGTCTTGTAACATTTACAGGATATGTCTCACTATCTTTATTATCACTAGTTACATATAATGAGAAATCATAGTATTTCAATTCTTTCTTACTAAAATCACCTAATAATTCTTGTGACATAGTTTTAATAGCATCTATTTCTACATCTTCACTTAAATTAATTATAATTTTAACAGAACATAATTTAGTATAAATATCAATATCATTAACTTTATCTATTTTCTTTATTGTTTCTTTAGCCTTTTTAATAGTTTTATTTGATATTTTATAGTTATCATGATCACTACAACGATTTCCATATACACTCTTATTACCACCTACTATTTTAACAAAAACGATAAGCAAGATAACAAGAATAATAATACTTCCAATTATAACTAATTTCTTATTTTTCAAAAGATTTTTCATAATACACACTTCCTATTTTGCTTGTTTACTTTCTAATTTGTTTAATACTTCCTTAGTTACATCAATTGCTTTACTTCTTACTGCATCAGCAGTCTTAGACATAACTGGAGTTCCTTTTTCTTTAACATAAAGAGCTAATTCTTCCGCTTTATCACGGATTTTCTTACCTTGTTTTTTTGCAATCTCAATTGCAGTTTCTTTATCAAGATTTCTAATTCCTTCTTTAATTTCGTTAATTTTAGCCTCAATTGCCGCTTTTACTTCTTCTTTATCTAATTCTTTAGCCCTCTTAACTAAATCATCCATCTTATCCTTTAAGATTTTTCTTGTTTCTTTTCCACTACGTGGGGCGAATAATAATCCAATTCCTGCTCCAATTGCAGCTCCTAATACAAATTTTCCTAATCCTTTTTTACTCATCTAAATCATTTCCTTTCTTTTTATTAATAAATTTACCAATTAGATTAGTAATCAACATTATAACTTTATCACTTATCTCATCAACAAACGAACCAGTCTTATCAAAAACACTAAACATTCCATCAGTTTTAGATAACTTATCATCTACAACATCTAATGTTTTTTCAACTCTAGATAGAGTCTTAATTAATTTTATGCCAAGTATAATAAATATTATTACTAGTACTATTAAAGCAATTATTAAATCAATCATTAAAAACTCTTTAAAATCAAGCATCATAAGCGTCATCTCCATCATACATTGTATCAATTAAATTAAATAAATCATCATCGTCATCAAAACTACTTGTAGTATCTTTCTTGCTAGGTTCTTTATCTTTATTTAAAAGACTATCCAACTCTTTTCCAATATCCATAGTAATGTTTTCTAAATCCCTTAAATTATTATCACCACTAGGAGTAGCTTCATCTTCTAAGTCATCAAAGAAATCAGATTCAACTTTCTTACTCTTAGTCTTATTTTCATCTTTAAATAATATTGAGTTACTACCAAACAAAGTATTTTCTAATTCATCTTCTAATGTTCCATAAGCTTTCTCTCTTATTGAATCAACACTAAGTCCATCAACTGATTTATATTCTTTATCAGACTTACTTACAATATCTTCTTTATGATAATTCTTATCTAAAATACCATATACCGGAGAGATAATTGGTGTTGGTTTAAATTTTGGAGGTTTTGTTTCTATTTTAGTATTACCTTGATAAGGTTCCTTAATACCACCATTTTCTTCATTATATTTTTCTAAATAATCTGTCGCACTCTTAAGTGGATCATAATCTTTTTTCTTAGGTGGTTCAACCACTCTAGTTTCTCTTTCCTTTATTTCTGCTTCACGATACTTTTCTTTCAAATCAAATTTATCATTATAATTACTTTCTCTCTCAATTTTTGGTTCTGCCTTTTTAAAGTAATTATCTAAATCATTAAAATCATCATCGGTAAAGAATACTGGTTTTTTTTCTACCTTCTTTACATCTGGTATCTTAACTTGATTAAAATCATCTAGCGTTCTAGACTCTCTAGATTCTCTTACCCTAGATTCTTTTTTTTCCTCTGGAATAATCTGTTCAATTTTAACCTCATCCTTTGTTTTTTCAACCTCTTCCACTTCCTCTGTGAACATATTCTTTACTTTGTCTAAAAACTTCATAATCAATCTCCTTCTTTATCTTTTTCTAATACAAATTTTTCTGTTTTATCATTTGTTTTAAATAAATCATATTTACCAGCTTTATTTATTAAATATTCATCATCCAACATAGTTTTAATTAACCCTTTATTATACTTAATAGTTGATAAAATATATGATGCATTAAGTATTGTATTACTTAAATTATCTCTACTTACTAGTGCTTCTATTCTTGCATAATTATAATAGAAATTAACATAGTATAAATCATCTTTTTTAATTACTTCTACATACCCTGTTTTATCACTATTATCTATCTTCTTAGAAAAGTAAGCATAATCATTCTTTTTATACTTAATATCTTTTTTATAATAATAACTTACTATATCTACATATAAGTATAAGTATTCTCCTTTATAATATAGCGTATGAGATAAGTCATCAGTATCTATATGAGTTACTCCATTTGGAATATAATACTTATAACCTTGTCCATCTTTATTATATAAGGTATTATTCTTAGATAAAACTACATCTACTATTGTATCCAAACTATTAGTATTAATTCTAACAACTGAACACCCGGATAGCATTAAGGTCAAAAATAATATTAAATATTTTTTCATATCTTATATACTCCCTTTCTAACATTATAACAGAATAATTTATATTTCCAACATAATTTTATATATTTACATTAAAATGGTGTAAAGAATATGTCTAGTCTTTAATAACATCTATTATATATATTGGATAGCCTAAAGAAGAAAATTTCTTTTCATATTCTGTTTCTATGTTAATTAGATCATCCTTATGTAAATCAAGACTTATATTATTTATCTTATAACCATAATCAGTAAATGATTTAATAGAATATTCAAATAACTTTCTATTATCAGTTTTAAAAACAATATGCTTAGTACCTACAAATAAATTATCATACTTACGCAAAAAATTACTAGACGTAAGTCTTCTTTTCTCATGCCTATCCTTAGGCCAAGGATCAGAAAAGTTTAAGTATATAGTATCTATCTCTTTTGCAAATACATTACCAATACCCTCTGCATCCATCTTTATTAATCTTAAATTTTGTATATCAGTATCTTCTAACTTTTCAATTGCTCTAACCATTACACTATCATATTTTTCAATACCAATAAAGTTAACATTTGGATACATCATAGACATGCCTTTAATAAAGTCACCTTTACCCATGCCTATTTCAATACATATTTTATTATCATTATTAAATAAACTTTTATAATTACCCCTATACTTTTCATAATCCTTAATTATATATTTAGATGCATCAATCTTACTACTCGCACCTTTTACATTTCTAAGTCTCATACTACCTACTTCCTAAACATTAGTTATTATAACAAATATTAAAGTTCGTTTCAATAACTTTTTTTATCAAAAAATCTGAAACATAGTAAGTTTCAGATTACTTTTTGTTAATCATAGTATTTTATAACTTTTTCTGATTAAACATTTCTACATATAAAGATATTTTCTCAAACATAGAACCATCAATTAATTCCTCTTGCAATTCATCTGTTAAATCCAACCCCATATTATTATCTAATACATAAATTTCTATGCCTTTTTTTGAAAAAAATTGACTATAGTTATTAATTTCAGATTCACTTAACCCCTGACAAAAAAGCACTATATGATCGCTAATCATTAAAATCTTTATATTATCAAGTAATTTTTTATTAAAGTCTCTTATATACATTTGAAGTAGTATTGCAAATGCTTTTTTTAAAGAGGATTGTTTCATTTTATAAAAATCATAATATCTAATACATCTTAAATAAGGAGAACTATTTAGAATGTGAATTATTTCATCAAATTTATCATTATCATCAAATTTTTCACCCTTAATAAATTCTTTTACAGCTATTATCGCACTAATTGTTTTATCATAGCAAACTTCTTTTTCTTTTTGATTTTTATATTTTTGCCTAAACATTTTAAGTGCAGTAAGTTTATCCGTATCTTTTACATCAGGTTCAATTTGTACCACATAATTAAATAATTCATCTATCATTCCACTAGTCATTTTTTCAATATAATCTTCATCTTTCCTTAAATACTCATCAAACGGTGTAATATATATTGTATCTTCTAAAATATTTCTATTTAAAAAATAATATCCTTTATTAATTGGATCATCTATTTCGTTATCCTGAGTAGGATCACTTTTAAAAAATCCATTTATACCATATTTAGGATCTTCTATTTTTACATAGTTAAGTCGATGATTTCCAGAACTCCACTTATACGAAGTAGAATCAATACCTACTCGATTAAGTAACGAATGTAATAAATTAGCATATCCCACACAAACCATATAATAGTTATATAAAAGTAAATATATTGATCTACTTTGATCATCAAAACCATTATCAAATTCATTTTGCAAATACTTTTTAAAACTCTTAACTATATTATAGACTGATATATATTTTTCGTAAGGAGAAAGACTAGATTTTTTAATATCTAAAACAAACAAATCAAGTATCTTATTAAACTTTAATATATCATATCCTGTATATTTATTCTTTCTATCAAGCGAATAAAAAACTACCATATTTAAATCTATTATTTGTTCTAAAAAACTAGTTTTCATTTCCTCCTTACTAATTGTAAAATATAATTTTAAATCTTTTTTACTCTTTTTAATTGCTTTAATAAATTTATTTATACTAGATATATCAAAAAAATCTATACTATTTGATATGAAAGCCGTAGGATCACCCACTCTAAAATAATAATTATTAGTCAAATATATATTATAAGGCCCATTAGGAATATAAGAAACTATAGTATTATAATAATCATCATAAGAGCTTAGGTCATTAAAATTATTACAGACAACTTCATTATCATTTACCTTGATTGTATCTTTCAATTTTTCATTTATTAATTTTTTATATTCATCTATATTTTCACAATTAGATATACTTATATTTAATAATTTAATCATACTACCAACTGGAAAACTATCAAAATTATCTAATCCCAAATCATCTAATGATATAGTTCTGTTTCTTAAAGCAGGCACAACCAATATATACTCTCTTTTAAAAAAATCTGGAGAATTAGGTTTTATTAAATATTTGATTTTCAAACACCACATAATTAAAATACCATAAATATCTTGATATGCAGCATCACCATTTACATCTTTTTTAGCAACAAAATCAGCAAGTTGTCCTATTAGATTATGACTATTAAAGTAGTCTCTAACATCATCCCACATAAAAAATGAATTTTTATCAACATTTTTAATAAAACTACAGATTAAATCACCATTATCCTCATTAATCTCACTTATAATAAAAGCACTATTATTTACTGCCTTCAAAAGTTCTTCTTTATATTTTTTTGATCTCATTTCATCAAAAGTATTAAAAAGAATAATAAAATGTTTGTAATTATTACTTACCTTATCAATTACACCTTTCCAATCATTTTCTGATACTTTATTATTTTTTAAATAATGAACTAATTCATCAAATGTCTTTTCATTATAACTATCTACATTAAGTATATTAATACTGCTCATGGAATCCATTTTACACTCTCCTTAATTATTTTGTTTTATCCAACATAAATAGTTTTAATAACTTGCATAATCACCATAATTTCTCACATGTCTATCATAATTCATCATTATACAATCAACTAAATATATATCTGTTAATTTCTTTTTTGTTATCTTTATCCATTAAATATATTTGCACAAAACACCGACTTATTACTTATAATTCAATTGTATCATTATATTATAATTATTTCAATTAGTTTTATTAATCATTTCAGGTTAAGGACACGAAAAAATAATTAAATTAGCGTTTATCCCTTATATTATAAGAGAAAAAGCTATTTAAAATTGAAAAAAAACGATTGCAAATTTATTGTTAATTTATATAAGTAGTCAATAAAAAGATAGCTTTATTAGCACTAAATACTATAATACATTATGTTATATACCGATTTATGATGAAAAAAGTATCTTATTTATGGATTACTAATAAATAACTGAGAACCGTTTTTTTTACATTTTATTGAATGATTATCCTTTGAAAAACAAGGGATTATTCCTTGAATGCTCAAAAATTCGTGTCCTTAACCTGTTAATCATTTCTAGTTATTCGCATATAATATAACGAATGGAGGAGTTATGAAAGATAAAAGAAATTGTAATGATAATATGTATCCAGTATATCCTATGCCACAAGTGCCTAATATGGTAAATCCAGCGTTTACAGGACCTATGGCAGTTCAACCTTTACCTTATTATAATTATAATCAAACAAGCATGAATACTAGTGATATTAATAGTATTGAAAGAAGATTAAATAGTTTAGAATCAAGAGTAAGTAACTTAGAAAAAAAGATTAGTAATATGAATACTACATCAAATTATAATGCGGGTAATAATAATACTTACACAGATTCTAATTATTACATGGTTTAAGCCATGTTTTTTGTATAAATAAATATTATTTGTTCATTATATATTAGGAGGCTAACATGAATATAGATATACGTAAAAGTATTAAAGATAATTTTAAAGACAGTAGTAATAATGATATTATAGAATCTATCGAAAATGCAATTAGTGATTCAGATGAAATTACTCTACCGGGTATGGGAGTATTCTTTGAAATTCTATGGAATAATTCTAATGAAAATGAAAGAAATAGTATAATTGAAAAAATAAAGAAAGGTTTGTAGCCTTTCTTTTACTATAGATAATAATTATTAACTTGTAATTTTATATTTGGCATAGTTTTTGCTTTTACCTTATTCATATATTTATGATTATTACCAAATAAATAATCTGTTTTATCTAACTTTAACTCACTATCATCAATACCATATGCATCCTTAAATAGATTATAAAAACTATTAGCAATTTCAATTTCTCGTAAATCATTTTTACTTAGAGGTCTATATGTACTTATCTTTTTTAATGCTTTTTGATACGTTTTTAAATCTGTCTCTTTATCATTTTTCCAATAATTATATAACATGTCTTGATCCCGATCCAAAGAATTAAAAATATGTTTTGAATTATGTTTTAATGCATTATTAATTTCATTTATCTTTTTATTTAATATAGCAATTTCTTTTTCTTTTATAGAATCATTATTTAAACTATTATATATATTAACTAGAATTTCATCAGTAATTACTGCATCAAATATCTTAATTACTCTTGTAGAACTCGCAAGGGAAGTTTCGGCAGATAAAAGAAATCCATATTTATCATCAAAAAAGCCCCAAAAACATTCCAAACTAATACTCTTACTTTCTAATATTTTTTTTGTATAATGATAAATATTATATTTATTAATAAGATTATAAATCGATAATTCAGATAAAGTATATCTTTCTAAATCAGTAATACTATTATTAATACATGGTAATCCTAAATTAATTAAAGATTCTAAATATTCATATTTGTCATTATTTAATATAGTTTTATATTTACTTAATAGATCAAGCAAATATGTTCTAGTTTTAAAGTACTTATCAATCATATAACTAATTTTCCTTACTTAAACTTAGTATTTTATTCTTAATAATACTATTTTCATATCTTTCAGTTAATTTTTCATCAGATAAATAATCTTGTTTAATACGTTCATTAACTGTATTTAAAAGCACCATTCTATGTTCAACTACATTAGCTTCTTTTATATTCAAAGCAAACAAGTAATTATATTTCGGATCTTTACTTTCAATAACCGCCTGTCCATGGCGCATTACATCAGCACCATAAATATAAAGCGCATACAAGTAATTATAATTTGGATCTTTGCTTTTAATAACAACTTCACCATGTCTTTTTATATCAGCGCCAGGAACCTGAAAAGCAAATTCATAATTGTAAATTGGACTCTTGCTTTCAATTATTTTATTTGCGAATCGTATTTTATCACACGTTTCAATATAACAAGCACATTTTACAATATATTCTAAATCATCACTATTATATATAACATCAAGTAAAGGTTCTATATCTGTACCTTTTATATTTTTAGCAAATAAATAACAACACTCTGCTTTATTACTATCTAAAACAATCTTTTTATGTGCTTCTATATCTGCATCTTTAAAATTCAGTACATAATTTATTGATAAATCCGGATCTTTTTTATTTAATATAACACGTTCTAATTCAGATTTTAATTGTTTATAAACATCACGATATCTAGTGGCAATTAAATAACAGATATCTGCATCATTACAACCAATAATTGCCTTAGTTAATCCGATTTTAGTGTCAACATCAACAAAACACATCGTGTCAAACATTACACGAGTATTTCCGCTTTTTATAATAATACTAATATATTCTTCTTTATTATATACTTCTAGTTCTTCAATAAAATAGTATGCTAAGTGTGGATTACCTGATGCAATTACTGAATTTTTAAAAGTATCAATTACATATTTTTCCCCTTTTTTATCTCTTATTTTTTCTAAATCATCAATTATTTCCTTTACCTTATTCATTTCCAAAACTCCCTTCAAATTTAAAATCTTATTCTATCTTCAATAAACTTAACTATTTCATCTACATTAATAGTTATCTGTTCCATAGTATCTCTAAATCTTACTGTTACCGTATTATTATTTATTGTATCATCATCTATAGTTATACAAAATGGTGTACCTATTACATCTGCTCTTCTATATCTCTTACCAATAGAACCAGACGAATCTATATCTGTCATAAAATATTTAGATAATTTAGTATATATCTCATTTGCTTTATCACTATGATACTTTTTAACAAGTGGTAATACACATACTTTGTAAGGAGCTAAGAAGTTAGATAGTTTTAATACTTCTCTTTCAGTTCCATCTTCTAATGTTTCAGTTGTATATGCATTAAATAATAGCGCAAGAACAGTTCTATCAAGTCCATAAGTAGATTCTACAATATATGGAATATATTTTTCATTAGTATCTGGATCAAGATATTCCATTGATTTACCACTGTATTCCTGATGACGAGTTAAATCAAAATTAGTACGATTATGAGTTCCATTAATCTCTCCCCAACCGAATGGAAATTTATATTCAATATCACACGCAGCTTTCGCATAATGTGCAAGTTTCTCATGATCATGAAATCTTAATTTATCTTCTGGAAGTCCTAAATCCATATAGAATTTCTTACCATATTCTTTAAAGTATTCATAAAGTTCCATATCACTTCCTTCTTTACAGAAAGTCTGATATTCCATTTGCTCAAACTCAATAGTTCTAAATGTAAAATTACCTGGTGTGATTTCATTTCTAAATGCTTTACCAATCTGCCCAATACTAAATGGTAATTTTGCACGCATACTTCTTTGAACATTCAAGAAATTTACATACTCTCCTTGAGCATTCTCTGGTCTTAAATATACTATACTCTTAGAGTCTTGAATAACACCTCTATGTGTTTCAAACATTAATTTAAATTGTCTAATATCAGTAAAGTTTGTCTTACCACATTTAGGGCATGGTACTTTATTATCATTGATATATTTAACCATTTCTTCATTACTCATAGCATCACCAATAGAACTATTAGTAAAGTCATTGATTAAATTATCCGCACGATATCTCGTTTTACACTCTTTGCAGTCAAGCAGTGGATCAGCAAATGATTCAACGTGTCCTGATGCTTCCCATACTCTAGGATGCATTAAGATATCAGCATCTACTTCATAGGCATTACTTCTTTCTTGAATAAATCTTTTTCTCCAAGCATCTTTAACATTATTTTTTAATCTTGTACCAAGAGGTCCATAGTCCCAAGTATTTGCAAGCCCACCATATATTTCACTTCCTTGATAAATGAACCCGTATTGTTTACAAAAGTTGACTAATTTTTCCATATCCATAAATATCCCTCCTAAAAAAATAAAAAGATTCTAGTGTGTAGGGACGAATTACTCGTGGTTCCACCCTACTTAGAATCTCATTAAATAATCGCTCTTAAGTTTCCACCTTAGTCATCGCTTTCATATGTATTATATTATATTTCATTTATTTTGTAAATAGCTATTTTTCTTTAACTCTTTCAGTTATTCTAATTACTTGATTTGGAAATCTATCTTGAATATTACGTGCTTTATATTCAAGTTGAAAACCTATAGCCTTATATCTTTCATCATTACTTATAAGTATAGGATCTATTTCTACTAATTTCATTTCACTATCTTTTATATCATTTTCATTAGTTGTTTTTGTATAATAATGTAAATTATATTTTTCAGATAGTTTACCTAAATCATATGGTATTAACTCATATATTTCTACACCATTTTTAGTACTAACATTTAAATTTTCATCAACCAAACAATAGCTTTCAACAGGAGTATTTGGATCTTTAGATTCTAAAGAAACACCGCTTATAGAACCATTATCAAAAGAAACAAATAAAGAATTATTATCCCTTATAAACTCAGAAAACTCACTTAAATTAATTTCTTTTTGATATTTGTATAATGATTCATATTGTGCGATACCAGACTCAATAGCCTTATCACTGTCACAGTATATTATCTTGCTAAACTCATATTCATTAGGAATAAAACATTTCTTTTCTATATAATTACCATAAAAATCATATATATCATGATTATTATTTATATCTTCATTATAAATATTTTTATATAATTTATGAATCAATTCTGTTATAAGATTATGATCTGGATTTTCATCAAATGGAGATTTGCTTAATTCTTCTATTAATTGATTATAATCATCATTATTTAAATTATTTTTAAGTAATTCTATAAATTCTTTATCATCACCACTAAATATATAATTCCACATAACTTTAGGACCTAATGTTTCTATTAATAATTGCAAATTATAACACGCCTCATCATAAGAATCTTTTTCATTATTAAAGTATTCACTTGCAATAACCTCTGCAGAAGCTTCTTTAATATATATTAAACAATTAGCTTGTAAAGCATGCACAAATTCATGTGATTCAACATCTTTTTTATATTCATCTGTTGCATTTTTTAAATTTTCAGCTAAATACATTTCGTTTGAATAACAGTACTTTCCTGATGCATTATCATTAAATTCTTCATAAATTATTCCGAAATCGTCTAATCTTGCTTTTATTACATACTCCATGTTAGTATTTTCATAATATGGTAATACATCACTTAAAAGTTCATAATTACACAAAAAATCTTTTTCTTCTTGTGTAAGTCTAGTAGAACTATTTATCATATTTATTGCATCATCTGGTGTAACAACATCAAGTTCATTACCTGACAATTTGTCCTGAGCATAAGATATTTCCGCCTTAAATTCTGTACTAATTTTTGATCCTACATGAGGTGATGAGGATAGCAAACAACAAATTAATGGAACAGAACTCAATAACAAGATTGTATCAGTTGCAAGAATAGAATAATATAGCTTGTTTTTTGATATTGGTGGAAAAAACTTATTTTTATATAATTCCGCATTCTTTCCATTTTTAAGAAAAAGCATTAAAAAATCTTCTTTCCCATCCTTCATATAATGAGTTAAATTATTTTTATCATCATAATATACTTTATATTCTTTATAATCTGTAATATACTTGCAATTATCATCAATTTTAAATTCACTATAAATTTGGTTCAATACATTTTTATCTAAAGAATAAGCATTACCACCACACAAAGTTACTCCATGATAAGATAACTTACCATCAATATTATCTAAATAAATATAATGTTCACTATTGTTAATTTTATTTTTAAATACACCTACAAACATATAATCACCCTAACATACTTTTAAAAAAATTCTTACTTTCTAAGTATAATCCTGTATACTTGGAATAATACTCTTCTATAAATCTATCTAACTTTAATAATATATCTAAAGAGACATTGAAACTATCTAACTTATTTAAATCAACTGTATCATATAGTTTTATTAGTTTTAATATTTTTCTATCCGTACTTACTTTAGAACAATTCTTACACAAATATCCTGAATAATCTAGTGATAAAGATTTAACTTCATCTCCACCACATATTACACATTTATCTAAATGCAATTTTAAACCTAAGTATTTAAGCAACTTAATCTCAATTATATTAACTATTCCTAAAGGATTTATTCCACTATCTATCTTACTTATTCCAAGTAATAATAAATCATATATTTCATTAGAATTATTTTGCTTATATACTTGCATACATAAATTAACTAAATAACTAGATGCACCAAGTTTAACAATATCTTTTAAAGTATTTTTAAACCCATTTATTAAATCTACACTTTTTAAAGTAGATATTTTATCACTTGCATAAATACAAAACTCAGAATATGATAAAAAAGTAGTGCCTAAAAATAAAGGACTACTAACTCTTTTAGAACCCTTAGCCACTATACTATAAAGTCCATCATTAGTTAATACTTCAATTATTTTACTAGTATCTTTATAAGCAATTTCTTTTACAACTATTCCCTTAATCTTTTTAATCATAGTCCTCAATTAGTTTAAAACGATATTCTTGAACACAATCTGGATATATATCTTTATCTACCTTTTCACAAAATAATTCAATAGGACGAGTCCATATTCTATGTTTACCATCGAGTTCTTCATAAACAACAATCTCCTTTAAAGGTTCACACATGGGTGTTGTTGAATCACTTGCAATAAACAAAACTCGATAATATTTTCCTAAAAAATGCCTATAAACCTTCCCCACTATTACTTCCATTCTTATCATCCTTATTAATTTTTTTATATTTTAAATAATATTCAATCTTTCCTGTATTTTTAAATAAAAGCCAGTACAATTCTTTCACACTATCACCTAATATATTATGATTAAATAATTACTTTTTATTCTTTATATTCATTAAAACCTAGTTCTGATAGATACTTTTCTTTCTCTCGCCATTTTTTTACTGTCTTAACAAACAATTCTAAATAAACTTTTTTACCCATCAATGATTCTATTTCAATTCTGGCACTAGTACCAATCTTTTTAATTTTTTCTCCCCTACTACCAAGAATAATCTTCTTTAATGAATCTCTATCAATAATTATAGATACTAAAATATTATAACTATTATTATTTCTTATTATACTATCAGTTACACATGTTACACTATGAGGTACTTCATCAAATGTTTGATTAAATACTTTCTCACGCACTATTTCTGCAACTTGAAACTCAATTGATTTATTAGTTATATCATTCTTACCATAGTATAGTATTTCATCTGGTAAATACTTTTTTAATACTTTAATAAGTTCTTTAATATTATTCTTCTTAAGCGCCGATATCGGTACAATATCAGCAAAATCATATAACTTACTATAACTTGTAACTAACTCAATTAATTCTTCCTTAGTAATTAAATCTATCTTATTAATAACTAGAATAACTTTTTTATTTGCTTTCTTAATTTCTTCTAGTACAAACTCATCGCCTTTACCAAGTCCACTAGAATCTACTACAAACATAACAAAATCAGTATCATGAATACTATAATAAGCCTGATTATTTAAAGTCTTACCCAACTTAGAATTAGGTTTATGAATACCAGGAGTATCAACAAATATAATCTGCGTATCTTCATCATTATATATACCTTGAATAATATTACGAGTAGTTTGAGGCTTATTAGAAGTAATCGCAACCTTTCTACCTATAATACTATTAATCAAAGTACTCTTACCTACATTAGGACGACCTACTACGCTTACAAATCCACTATGCATAATCTCTCCTTATATCAAGTTCATCAAGAATTTTATCTTGTTTAGAAAACATAACTTTCTCATCACTAGTATTCATATGATCATACCCAAGTAAGTGCAAAATACCATGTACTACTAAAAAGCATATCTCTCTTTTCTCAGAATGACCATAATCTTTAGCCTGTGATTTAACCCTATCAACAGAAATATAAATATCACCTAATACCCTAATAGGTAACTCAATAAAAGTATCATCATCCTCTAAAGCAAAAGATATAACATCAGTTTCCTTGTCTATTTTCCTATACTCTTTATTAATTTCTCTAATTCTCTTATTATCTACAATAATAATATTAACAACACCATTATTTACATCTTCACACATCATTGCATAATCAGCAACCTTATTAAGTAAATCCTTATCTACATATTCATCAGTTTCATTTGTTATAGTTATCTCATTCATATTTATCACAATCTAATTATATTATAATTTGACTCTTTTGTAAATAATATTACATTCAAAAAACTGATAGAAATAATCAACACTAACATTGATATTTTTATCAGTTTATGTATTTATTTTTATAATACAGATTTAGAAAGAACTACAACAATTCTAACAACTATCCTAGAGTCATAGACATCATATTTATCAAGCCACTGTTCACGCACCAAACATAATATGTTGAATTTGTATCAAGACTCATTGTCCAATACAAATAATTACTATTATACATCCAATCATACTTTGCAACATTTGCTGTAGTAATACAAGAACCACAACCACCACAACAATCTATTTCTTTAGGCTCAGTTTTTTATCTTCGTCATATACATAATCTATCGTTCTTCCTGCAACTGTGCATTCAGTTAAGTATACACTACTATCTTGATTAATTTGTGTAGTTTCACAAGTCACTGTATCTCCTGAATATTCTATTGTTAATTGAGATACATCTGTTGGTGCTACCAAATGACATAGTTTTATTAATTATACATTTTTTTAACTTTATATCAGTTCCATTCTTCAAAACAAATCTAAATATATTAGGATTAGGTGTATCATCTTCACCAATTTCACCTATAATTATTTGCTCAATGACATTATTAAATGTTTCGCTATCAAATTCATCTAATTCGCTTGAATCTTGTATAATACTTTCTATTGCATTTATTCTATTAGATAAACTATCATTTAAATCTTTCTGTCTTAATAACTCATTTTTATTTTCTTCAATATTGTTTATTTGATTTTTTAATTCTTTTTCTTTATCAATATAAACATCATTATCAATAACTCCATCAAGTTTCATATCTACTAGTTTAGATAACTTATCTCGTAAACCAGCTAAATCATTTTCTACAATAGATAGTTTCTTTTTGTAATTATCTTCTCTAATTACTTTTTTAATAGCATTCAATAATTTATCTTTAGTCTTGCTTTTGTTTTTAGAAATATAACTATACAGTTCAACAAATGCACTCTTAATTACATCATCGCGTGTAAGATGAGCATGATTACAATATGTTTTATCTTCTACTCTTTGATAGCAATTCCAATAAATTGTAGTAGTACCATCTTTCTTTTTTGTTCCATGTCTTCTTACATAAATAGAATTACAAAATCCACATTTCATCTTTCCACTTAAATCATATCTTAAACTATAAAGAGAATGCTTTTTACTATCAGTTGTTATATTTCCATTTCTCTTTTTTAGTATTTCTTGACATTTATCCCAAATATCACGAGTAATTATTGCATCATGATGATCCTTAACATAATATTGTTCTTTCTCACCATAATTAAGTTGTTTCTTATGCGAAATAGGATCACAAGTATATGCTTTTTGTCCTAATAAATCACCAACATAAGTTACATTTTGCGTTATTCTATTTATTGATGATTGAGTCCACTTTCTACCCAAGTAAGTAGGGATACCGTCTGCATTTAATCTTTTAGCAATCGTTCTTCCTCCAACACCGCTAGCATACATTTCAAATATCCTTCTAACAACAATAGCCTGTTTCTCATTTATTTCATGCTTCTTAGTTTGTGGATTCCAAATATAACCATAACAGTTTTGATTACCAATAGGTTCGCCTCGCTTCATTTTAGCAATCAATCCCATTTTTACATTCTGTGACGTAGATTCACTTTCTGCTTGAGCAAAAGCACTAAAAAGTGTTAGAAACATTTCACTATCCAAATTAAGAGTATGTATATTTTCTTTTTCAAAATATACATCAATATTTTTTTCTCTTAATTTCCTTACATACTTTAAAGTATCAAGCGTGTTTCTAGCAAACCTAGATATTGATTTTGCAATAATAATATTTATTTTACCTTTCATTGCATCATCAATCATTCTTGCAAATTCAACTCTATTCTTTACTTGTGTACCACTTATTCCTTCATCAGCATAAACACCTACAAAATTCCAATCAGGATTTGCTTTAATTACTTCAGAATAATGCTTTATTTGTGATGAATAACTAGTTAACTGTTCTTCTGAATCTGTACTTACTCTTGCATAAGCACAAACATTTAATTTATTTTTTTTAACAGATTTATTTCTGTTAGGATTAAGATTAGCAGCAATAACCTTAACCTCAGCCATAATACCTCTCTTCCCATTTTAATTTTTTTATAAAACCTACTGCACGTTTCTCATTAATATTATAAACTATTTTTATAATTTTCAATATACTTTTTAATAAAATTTCTTAATTTCTTCTCTTAAGATTTTAAACTCATTATCATCTATTAAATTCATTTTTAATAGTTTTGATAGTATTGATATATTAATTGTTTCATCAATTAAATTATCATATTCTAAATTATTTAACTCTTTCACAAAATCACCCCTCTCATTAATAATAATTATTTGTTTTTTCTCATAACTAATCTCAATCCTTTCCTTTGTTAATTGTCTATTATCTTTCAAAAGAATAATCTTTATCCAATTCCTTTTTAAAATTAACATCATTAGTATCATCCTCATAAATAAAATAACCTTCACAATCAAACTCATCTATCACTTTAATAGTATTTCTATCATATAGATAAACTTTAAAAGCATATATATTTAAATTACTCTTCAAATACTTTAAAACCATATACTGTGGAATAGTATCAACCCTATTACCTTTAATGTCATCTTTATTTAACTCTCTCATAATCTCTCCTTTCTACAACAAAAAAGCTTGTATTTCTACAAGCACAAAAAAGATATAATATCTTCTATAGTTTAAATTAAAACATATATTACTTGTTTAATAGCTCTTTGAAATATGTTTTACTTTAAACAAATTCTATCTTAAAAACTTAAGATAAGGTACTAACATAAGCCTCTAATCTTACTGTACCTGAATTAACTGAAGTAATAGCTACAACTAGTTAAGTGTGACTGAGTAATTACCAATTGCATATTCATTAAAAACTAAATACTTTAAATCATTTAATAACTCAAGACATTTTCTTAATCCTTTATTCTTTATCTTAACTACTTGCTGTATCTCACCTATATTGATATCAACAAGATATTTATTATAAGCCTTTGAATAAATATAGGAATAAATGTATTTTGCTTCCTTTGGAATTTTTTTATCACTCCAAATATCAATTGGTACTTGGAACTTTTTAATAACCATAACCTCCTTTCTTGTGATGTAATCCTCATCACAATTACAATATATCACACTATGTTGAGTTTGTCAACAATATAGTTATTATAATATTGACTTTGTCATCGTTTAAGGTTATAATACAACCAGTTGGGAAGAATTAGGTGATTATAATGTTAAAGAAAAAGACTACTCCTACTGAACTTGGAATATTAATAAGTGAGAATAGAGAAAAAATAGGCATTTCGCAAAGAGAACTTGCAAGACAAGCAAATATGGACTGTGCAGAAGTATCGAGAATAGAATCAGGTAAAAGAATAAAACCAAATATTTTATATCTGAAAGGAATAGCAGAAACACTTAATTTAAGTTTGGTTAAATTAATGACACTTGCAGGTTATAATGATATAGAAATAAATTGGGGAAAAGACATATCTGATAAAAGGTCGCGTAGAGATTATCAAAACATAATGAAACAACATCAAAAAGCATTTGTAGATATTGCAGAGAATATGGAGCAAAGAAGGATGAATGCATTTGCTTGTAAAGGTGTAATTGCAGATTTAATAGATAAAATAGAACTTGCAAAAATAGAAAGCAAAGAAATATCAAATGATGTTATATTAGAAGATTTAAAAGAACTACTCACAATGATACAACCAAACTTACAGAAGTTCGATAAATCAATGTATCTTAAATATGATAGAGCGTTATTTGATAACAAATAGAATTACGAACACGTTTTGTTGAACCATGTTCAATGAAAGTGGGAAAAGTAATTCTATAATCCACTCTTTTGCTATAGCAAAAGAAAAAAATACCTTTAGTGAATACTTACTAGAGGTATTTTACATTGAAAAATGACACACGTTTTGTCATCGAAGATGATGAAAGTGGGAATAGTTTTTCCACCTTTTTATTTATCACAAGATAAATAAAAAGAGCAACATTACTACCCACGTAAGTTGTAGTAATGTTGCTTAAAGGGTTTCAAAAGGGAATATTCCCTTTGCTCGCCTATATTGACTAGTCAATATAGTAGTGAGTTATTTATTTGCCATACAAATAGGTTTTATTAACCGAACGCTAAACCTTAAACTATTACATTATTTTCGTCTAAACTTCGGAAATAATTGCTTTATTTTTTCACGTAAACTTTTCTTTTTACTTGCAGCTAATTCAATTTGCTCTTTTTTTCTTTCATATAACTCTTTTTGAATACATTTAGGCATTTCATCTATATATACATATATATGATCCTCTATATAATTAAAATTTAAATTCCATTTTTCTTGAAATAAATCTTTAGTATATCCACTGAATGTGTGGGTGTTTTTACTTAAATTTATTGTTATTTCATTACCATAAAGATATGGATTTTTACCAATTCCAATAACTATACTTCCACCAAAACCATCTCTTACATTTAGTTTTATAGAAAAAGCTTTACCAACTGAATCCAAATAATAGGAATTTGAAATAGCATCCAATTCTAACAAATATGCAATTTCGTCATTATTTGCAATATGATAAGATATAACTTGTCTAACGCAACGAACGGATATAGCATTTTCTAATGAATTTATATCAATATCCATGTCCTTATTTATAGATTCTTCTATGCCTCTAAAACTCTCTCCATATAACAAACGATCTAGCGAATCATTCAAATGATCAGCATATTCATTCAAATGATCAGCATATTCATTCAAATGATCAGCATTTTTTTCAACACGATCTACTGTGCTATTCCATTCACCTGAAGATACACCACTACTTCTTTCATCCGAATACTTTCTACCGGGAACAGATGGAATAATCGGCATATAACCCCCTCCTCGTGGAGTTATTATAACAAAAAGAGGTTGAAAAATCAAATTCACCAACAACATCGTCCATGCTATGTAATATAATAGATAACATAATCGTAATCATCAGTATTTAAACTATTTAGTATATTTTATTATTTCTTAATTAAGACTGAAACTTTATAAAGAAAATCTTTTGTATTATCTCACAAATTCATCTTCTTTTTGGCTCTTGCACATATTCTATGGGATTAATTCCTAGACATATCAATTAACTTTAAGAAGAAATACTCATCATCTGGGTAACCATATGCTTGTCTTCTTAAAGTTTTTATTTTATTATTAATACCTTCTATTTTTCCTGAGGATATCTTTATTGTTGCATGAGATACTATTCCATCAAAATGATTATAAAGTAAATTTCTAAACCATAAGAAATGTTTATTACCTGTTTCTTCACACAATTCCATAATATCAAATATTAATTTAGACATTTCCTCTTCATCATCACAATGATATGCTTCAGCTAAAATATCTTTTATTAATTCTATTGCAAGAAACAATGTATTACTATCTACTAATTCATTTAACCTATTAGTTTTACCACCTTTAGTTTTTTGCTCTTTTAGATTAAATAAATTACTTTCTTTTCCTATTGTTTTCCCTTCTTCTGCTTCTTTATCTTTTCTTTCTAAAGTACTTTGATTAGAAGTTAGAATAAACTTTGTTCTTTTTAATCTTCTAGCTTCTTCAGCTTTGCCTTCACTTATTAATCTTTGTTGTTCTTCAATACGAACTTTATTTATTACTTTTTCATTGAAGTTTTTAACAATA
>CAMJTE010000022.1 GCA_946408655.1 uncultured Caryophanales bacterium
TTCAGGTTTTAGGATAACACTAGTCTATAATTTTATCGTGTGAGCAGTATAATACAATCAATTAAAAAACTATGTACAGGATAAACGCATGAGATTAAATTTTACATAAAGTCTTTAAATATATGGCTAAATGTAATTATTAATAATTTTTTTGATTGAGTAAGATTATAAATTTTATCTCAAAAAACTTATAATTTTAACACTTATTGAACTTAAACATTTTATTTGAAGACAAAAACTCATGCGTTTATCCTGAAACTATGTATTTATATCTACATTGTTATACTTGTATTAAATCCTAATGGAAGTCCTATTAAATACCAGCCAATTAATATTACAAAATAGATAAGTGTAAGTAGTATTATTGTTGGCATCATTTTCTTCATTGTACTAAATATGCTTGTATTCATAGTTGAATCGTGTTTATATAGAAAACCAATTGTGATTATTAAATATATATATATTGGTGAGAACAACTTCCCTGCTGCATCTCCTGCTGCAAAAATTGCTTGCGCAAATGAAGGCGTAATATTCGCTCGCATTAATATTGGTACAAATATTGGAGCAATTAAGTTCCATTTTGTAAGTGTTGTTGGAACCAGTATAGATATAATAATAATTGATATAAATACAACAAATATTAATGGAACTCCGCCAAAGTTTAAACTACCAATAAAATCAACTATATTAGTTGCAATTACACTACCAATATTAGACCATTCTAACAATCCTATCATAATTGATGAGAAGAATAATAATACAAAGATATATCCAGTATTTTCAAAGGATTTAGTAAGTGAATTAGTAGTATCATTACTATTTCTAATATTCCCTGAAATTCTACCATATATATAACTACATATTATAGTTAAACCAACCATTATAAGCATAAATCCATTACCAAATGCCGAATCTGTTCCAAATAGTCTTGCGATATATACTTTATATGTATCATTAAGTAATATTCCAGATAATGGTAATCCTGGTATAATTGAATAAATAACTATTACAAGTATAATTCCACCAACTATTAATGATGTATATAATGCTTTTTTAGACAAATTATATTTATCTGCTTCATCATATCTTAAGAACTTCTTTACTAATAATTTTTCTATTAAGAAAGTTGCAGATAATGTAAGTATAACTACACTTACTATTGAAATATAGAATGTTGAAAACAAATGATAGTTATAACTAGTATCAATGCTAGTTGCTGACTTTGTAGTAATTAATCCTAACATATAATCTTGATAGTTAGGAACTATTCCAACACCATAACCTATTGTCAAACCTATAAACATTGTAATAATACCAAGTGCAGGATTCTTACCAAGTAATTTATATGCAACACCCGCAAGAGGAATTAAAAGAGCATAACTATAATCACCTAGTATTGTTGATATAATACCAATAAATACAAAGATTAAAGTAACATATCTTGATTTAAGTTTAGTAAGTGGTCTTAGAATATGTTTTAAAAGGCCACTAGCTTCTAAGATCGATACAGCCATTAATGACATTATAATATAAATAATTGAATCCATTAATGAAAAATTAATAATTGAATTATTTAATAAATACTTTATTCCTTCTTTACTAAAAATGCTATTAACTGTAACAATCGAAGTTTCAAGTGTCCCTGCCTCTGTAATATTTCCACTAACTTTAAATAAATTTAGGATTAAACTAACTAAAGCAAACACTAAACAAAGAAATATTATCGTTACAATTGGCCCTTGCTTTTTCAAATTTCTTTTAAATTTATCTTTTTTTATTGCCATAATGCCTCCTAGATATTTACTACTTTTTTTAATTTTTTATTAAAATCTATTCTAGATAGCATAATAGATCTACCACAGTTATTACACTTAATCTTTATATCCGCACCCATTCTTATTATTGTCCATTCATTAGTTCCACAAGGATGCTGTTTCTTCATAATAACTATACTACCTAATTTATAATTTTGCATCATGAATCACCACCTGTTTATATGGAATAATAATATTATTTTTATTAAATGTATCAACTATTTTTCTTTTTAACTTCCGAGATAAAGCTTTCGAATTAGAAAAATCTGATTTAACTACTAATCTAAATTTTAATCCTGAATCTCCTATTTCATTTAATCCAAGAACTTCACAGTTTTTTACTCCTATCTCTTTAGAAAAATCACCACATATTTCCATAATAATCTTATCAACTTTATCTAACTTAGAATCATATGCTACTTCCGCATCTACTATAGATACTGAATCATCCATACTATAGTTAATTAATTCAGTAATATTTCTATTAGATATAATCTTGATCTCTCCAGTATATGCACGAATTCTAGTTGTTCGAAGAGAAGTTGCAACTACTTCCCCTTTAAATGAAGATATTTCTATCCAATCTCCAATACTAAACAATCCTTCTAAAACTATTGAAAAACCAGATATCAAATCTTTAAGCAAATCTTGTAAAGCAAGACCAATTACTAAACTAAATACACCAAGAGATGCAATAAATGATTTCGTATCAATACCAAATTCTTCTAAAACAATAGTTAAAGCAATAAAAAGAATAAAGAATCTAACAATATTACTAATTAGATTAACAATACTCTTTTGTCTTTTAACAGGTACTTTATTAGTTTTAATAAATATTAATTTACCAACTACTTTTCTAGATATAGATATTAATATTAAAGAAATAAATATTACAGATAATACTTTTATTAAACTATAATTAATAGACATTATATATCTCCTAAATTAATAATTTCAAGTATTCTATTTAAATCTGCAACATTAGTAAATGATATTTGTAATTTATTATCCTTAATCTTTACCTTAGTATCTAGCTTGTCTTTTAAAGACTCTTCTATATGAGTAAATTCACTTCTTGATGGAATTCTACGACGTACATTTTTTACTTTTTTCTCAGTTTCTTGTGACTTTTCTTCTACATTTCTAACTGGAATTTTCTTATCTACTATCTCATGTGCCATCTCTATAATTTTTTCATCAGACTCTAACTTACTAAGCACTCTCGCATGTCCCATGCTCAATTTTTTTTCAACAACCATATCTTGAACTTCATTTGGTAATCTAAGAAGTCCTAAAATATTAGTTACATGACTTCTACTCTTTCCAACTTTCGCACTCAATTGTTCTTGAGTTAAATGAAGATTATCTATCATAGATTTATAAGCTTTAGCTTCTTCAATCGCACTTAAATTTTCCCTTTGTAAATTTTCTAAAAGAGCAATCTCCATCATTTGTTCATCGTTTAAGTTACGTATAATAGCTGGAACTTTATCAAGTCCTGCAAGTTTAGATGCCCGAACTCTTCTTTCACCTGCAATTATTTCATAACCTTTAATACTTTTCTTTATAATAATTGGTTGAAATACTCCATGTTCTTTAATAGATGAAGCTAAATCTTCGAGTGCTTCTTTATTAAATACTTTTCTTGGTTGATATGGATTTGGTCGAAGTTCAGAGATATTAACTTCAATTATTTCTTCTTTATCAGTTGTCTCATAAACATGTTTTTCAAAACTTTGTAAATCTAGATTCTCATTATTAAATAATTGTTCTAACCCAATTCCTAGTGCTCTTTTTTTAGTCTCCATTTCTTGCAATCACCTCTTTAGCCAAATTAATATATGCTTCAGTTCCTCTACTTTTAGGGTCATATGCATGGATTGGTTTACCATGACTTGGTGCTTCTGATAATCTAACTAACCTTGGAATAATTGTATCATATACTTTATCTTTAAAATAACTCTTAATCTCTTCTACAACTTCAAGACCTAAATTAGTTCTATTATCAAGCATTGTAAGTAAAACACCCTCTATATCTAGAGTCGGATTTAATTTCTTTTGTGCAATCATAATAGAATTAAGAAGTTGCATAATACCTTCAAGTGCGAAAAATTCACATTGAACAGGAATAATTACACTATCTGCGGCTGCTAATGCATTAGTAGTTATTAAACCAAGTGATGGTGGACAATCTAATATTATATAATCAAATACATTTCTAACCTTTTCAACCTGTGTTTTAAGTTGCATCTGCGCAACAAATTCAGGATTTTGTCTAGACATATCCATAAGCTCCATATCTACACCAGCTAAGTTGATTGAAGCAGGAATAACATATAAATTTTTAAAATTCGTCTTTATTATAACATCCTTTAAATCCGCTTTATCAACTAAAAGTTCATATACACTAGCCTTATTTTCCCCCTTATTAACTCCAACACCAGTAGTACTATTACCTTGTGGATCCAAATCAACCAACAATGTTTTTTTTCCAAGCAAACCTAAAGAGGCTGCTAAATTTATACTAGAAGTAGTCTTACCAACTCCTCCTTTTTGATTTACAAACGCTATTATTTTTGCCATATAATCACCTTTTTAAAACTCAATACTAATAATATATTATCACATTTTTTTAGATAAATCTATGATTTAAAAAATTTTAATAGAAAAATAGATTTATATTTTTTTAAACAACTTTATTTATTATCAAAAATGAGAATATAAAGGCAATATACTAGTCATAACTATTTTTCGACAATATATCATAGACTATCTGTATATAATGTTTTGTAACCTTTCATGAGAAAATATAAGTAAGAAAAATTTTTAGGAGGAGCTTATGAAACAAGATATTTACAATACAATTGGTAAGAACATTCAAAAGTATAGAAAGAATAAGGGGATGAGACAACATGATCTTGCCCAGAGTTTATTTTTAAGTGATAGTTTTATTGCAAAACTAGAATCAAAAACAAGACAAACTATTTCAATTGACACCCTAGAACAAATTGCAGAGGTTCTTAATGTAGATATTACAGTATTCTTTGATAAAAGTGTTTTCGACAATAAATAGAAAGAGAGCTAAAAGCCAAATTTTATAACTCTTTTTTTATTTCTCTATATCATCATAAAATGGATTTATCTTTTTAATAATAACTTTATCTTTATTACTTTCATTATTTCTTAATTCTTTAAGTGATAAAACATCATATACTTCATTATTAAACTCATAAAATTTCTTAACAACATACTCCTGTATAATTTCTTGATGTTTGATATCATTAATCATATAACTATTTTTAATAAAATCTAAAAATACTAATTCGTCTTTATCCTTTATATCTTTAATTGCTATATTTTCATAGACATTCGCACATAAATATTGCAACCATTTATCAATATCATAATTCATTGAACTAGCTTTAATTATCTTAAGTGTATTTTTTATTATATCATCAAACTTATATGTCCCATTATAAGATTCTTTAATCATATCCTCAATAATTCTTAATGTAAGATTACCTATTTCAATACTCTTTAATTCTTCATTATTGTAATACAAATTATAATATCTTTTAAACATCGTAATACAAAATGGACATATCTTAATTAATTCATTCAATTTATTACTTTTTATAATCTTTAAATGAATTAAATCTTTACCATGCTTATCTAATTTTAAATACATATAGTATATGTATATTATTTCATATATATAGTTATCAAATATATCTATAACATTACTTATATCATTAATTTGACCAAGTATATTGTAAATATTAATATATCTTGTATCTTCATCAATATAGTAATCATCATAATCTACAATATCAATATATGAATTCATATACTCATAAACAATGCCTGATAAATATAATTTAATATATGTAATTTCTTCTAGAACATTAATATCATAAACAGCATTTAATCCATTAATTACTTCAGATTTATTAATAATTAACTCCTGTAACTCATCAATATCATCATAATAATTTTGTAAATTATCATCTATTATATGATATAAATCTGTAAAAACTGAGTCTTTGTCATTTATTTGTTTAATATGATAATAATCTTTCAGTCTATTATTTGTATCAATATATCTAGTTACTTTTTCGACTTTATCAATACATAATCTTTTAGCAATCTTTCTATCAATTCCTAATCTATCTACATAGTGATAAAATAATTTATCATATTCACTATCTCCATCTAGAATAGATATAATCTTAATAATATAATTATCATCTATAATACTCAATACCCTTTTTATTTCTAATAATAATTCTTCAATCTTATCCATAACAATCCCCTATATCCTCATTATAGTATAATTTTAAATTATTACAACAAAAAAGTTACCAAAATTGATAACTTATGCTTTTTTACTATCTTGTTTCTTTCTAAGTTCTGTATTTAATATTTTTTTTCTAAGTCTAATATGAAGCGGAGTTACTTCAACAAGCTCATCAGAATTAATGTAATCAAGTGCATACTCTAATGTAATTTCACGAGGTCTTTTCAACACAACAGTATGGTCTTTTCCTGCACTTCTAGTGTTAGTTAAATTTTTACCCTTTACAACATTTACAGCAAGATCATTTTCTCTTGAGTGTTCTCCAACTATCATACCTTCGTATATTTCTTCTCCAGGTTCTACAAACATTATACCTCTATCTTCAAGCGCACCTAAAGCATACGCTGTAGACTTACCATTTTCCATAGATACAAGTACACCTAGTTTACGTTCTCCAATATCAACTGCTTCGTATGGACGATACTCTTTAAATGAATGATTCATAATTCCATATCCCTTAGTTGTAGTCATAAAATCAGTAGAAAATCCAATCAATCCTCGAGATGGAATATCATAAAGCAACCTAGTTTGTCCATTAACATTACTCATATTAATCATTACCGCACCACGAGTACCAAGCTGTTCAATAATACTTCCAACACATTCTTCTGGACACTCTATTTGTAATTCTTCATAAGGTTCACATTTAACACCATCAATCTCTTTTATAATTACTTCTGGTTTTGATACTTGAAGTTCATATCCCTCACGACGCATATTTTCTATTAAAATACCTAAGTGAAGTTCACCACGACCTGATACAGTCCATGATTCATTGTCATATGGTTTAATCTTTAAAGATACATCTCTTTCAGTTTCTTTAGTAAGTCTTTCTTCAATCTTACGAGCAGTAACAAGTTTTCCTTCTTTACCACAGAATGGACTTGTATTAACTCCAAAATTCATCTGTAATGTAGGTTCATCTATTCTAAGTAGTGGTAGTGCTTCTTCGTGACCTATTTCACATACAGTCTCACCAACAGAAATATCCGGAAGTCCTGCAATGGCAATAATATCTCCTGCTTCAGCTTCTTCTATTTCAATTCTCTTAAGCCCTAAAAATCCATATAATTTTGCAACCCTAAACTGCTTAATAGATCCATCAACACGAACACAACTTACCATTTGATTAAGTTTAATCTTACCTCTTTTAACAAGGCCAATACCAATTCTTCCTACAAAGTCATTATAATCAAGTAAAGCAGGTTGAAATTGTAGTGTTCCATCACTTACTTTAGGATCAACAGCGTTATCTATAATTAAATCAAGTACCTTAGTCATATCTTCTTCTTGAGTAGAAATATCAGGTGAGAAACTTGATGTACCATTAACAGCAGATACATATACAACAGGAAAATCTAAATCATCAATATCTCCACCTAAATCAATAAATAACTCCATTACCTCATCTACTACTTCTTTTGGGCGAGCAGCAGGTTTATCAATCTTGTTTACAACAACAATAGGCTTAACATGAGCCTCCATTGCTTTCTTTAAAACAAATCTAGTTTGAGGCATAGTTCCTTCATAAGCATCAACAACTAGTATTACATTATCCACCATATTCATAATACGTTCTACTTCTCCACCAAAATCAGCATGTCCAGGTGTATCTAGAATATTAATACGATAATCCTTATAATTAATAGCCGTAGTCTTAGCAAGGATAGTAATACCACGTTCTCTTTCAATATCATTAGAATCCATTACACGTTCTTGTACAGTCTCATTATCTCTAAATGTACCAGATGCCTGTAATAACTTATCAACCAATGTTGTTTTACCATGGTCAACATGGGCAATAATAGCAATATTTTTCTTTTTCATAAACTAACTCCTTTTTCACACTTTGTCCATTATACCACAATTTAAAAAAAAGTAAAGTTCAATTTTTTCTTTACTCAAAGTTTACAAAAAAAAGATAAATTATTCCAATGAATCTCGATCATTTCCCTTTTTTGAAGATTCATAAATTTTAATACTATCTTTATTATCTACTGTCATAAGTAATATTTTTGAAAAATTACTATATCCTTTAACTTTTAATTGTTGCATTAACCAATCTTCATCTTTACCTATACTTTTTAGATTTTCTCTCATTATTTTTCCATCAATTATTATATTAGAACACAAACCTTCACTCTTAACTTTAAGTTTCATATCGTCTGGAGTTACAGGTCTACTATCCGATTTTGGTAATATACTAATATCCCCACTTGCTTCTAATACTGCATATTCTATCTTACTTATATCAAAGTATCCATTTATTCTACACTGTTCTAATATATCATTTATATCTAACCGATATTTATTTAAATTATATTTATTAAATTTACCATTACTAATTATAATACTAGGAGTACCAATAAAGTATCTTCTAATCCTTATACTCTTCATAGTTAAGTAAGAAATAATATATGCAACTAATCCAAAGATTATAACTGCAAGTATTCCATTAATCTCCTTTGACTCTAAATTAATAGTCATTTCTGCTGCAAAATTACCAATAGATATTCCAATAACATAATCAAATAAAGACATCTGTGATACTTGTTTTTTACCTAGTAACTTAGTAATTAAAAAAAGCGTTATTAAAGATAACATCGCACGAATAAATACATCAAATAACTCCTTAAAATCAATACTCATAATATCACCACTATTAGTATTGATAAAATAATAAAAAGTATACAAAAAAAGAAAGATTATGCTTCTTTCTTATTTAAACCATATTTACGGTTAAATTTTTCAATACGACCAGTTTTAGAAGCTGAATTAGACTTTCCACCAACATAGAATGGATGACATTTATCACATACTTCTAAATGAATTTCTTTTTTGTTAGATTGTACAGTAAATGTATTTCCACATGCACAAACAACATTAGTATCTACATAATCTGGATGTATAGTTTTTTTCATTCTATCTCTCCTTCCGCCATGACCTATTTGGCCATAGAAATTTAAGTACGTTCATATTTTAACAAAAAAAAATGATTAATGCAACACTAATCATTACTTTTTCCAAATAATCTAAGAAGTCTTAAAAATAAATTAATAAAATCTAAATATAATTCTAACGCTCCATAGATAGCTAGTTTATCTTCATCTTCAATGTTTCTCAAATTATTCTTTACTTTATTTATATCGTAAGCAATATATCCTAAGAATATAATTATCATTATTATAGTAGTTACTAAATCAAATGTTTCACTTTTAATAAATATATTAATAAATACACATATTAAACTACCTAATAAAGCCATCATAAGTATTGAACCTATCCTAGATAAATCAATTTTTGTAAAGTATCCAATAAGTCCAAATATTAAAAATAATATTGATGTTATAAAGAATACATAAATAATTGATTCTATTGAATAAATAATAAATATAGTTGATACTGTAAGTCCAGTTAATAATGAATACAAGATAAATAATATTCTTGCAGTCATTAAGCTTAGTTTATGTATTCTAAGTGATAAAACCAGTACTACAACTATTTCTGCTACCCAAACAATTAGATACTTCTTACCAGAAAACAAGTTATACATCATTGTATCATTCTGTGATAAAAAGTAAGCTACGCCAAATGTTACCATTAATCCTAGAAACATCCATAAAAACATCTTCGATAAAACTCTATTCACATTACCACCTCTCTTGATACAATTTTATACTATTTTTTGTTATTAGTAAAGTCTTTTATCAAATCAAGCAAGTCAGACTTATAAACTAACTTAAATTCATATTTATTGCAAATTACCTTCATCTTATTATATAGATAATCCTTATACTTATTGTTAATATTATAATCAAATATAATTATGATATTTTCTTTACTTATTTCTCTGATTCTTTTTAATATATTTTCATACTCTAATACAAATGAATCTAAATAATCAAATGGTTCTAAAGTAGATTTTGTCATATACATTAAATCATTATGACCAATGTTTAATACAATATAATTTGACTTTATAAATAAATTATTAATTGTATATTTCTTACCTTTATAAATTATATCTTTATTATTAATAATATCATTATAGACATCAATTAATCTATAATTATTAGTATTTTTATAATAAATCTTATTCTCTAATCTATTTTTACTAGACAAGTACTTAACAGATTTATCACCAACAATAGAATTATCACTAATTTCAAAATATGTTACCTTTTCGTTTGTATTTATAAAGTATATTAATACAACTACTAACACACATCCTATTAAAAAAAGTATTTTTTTCATATTATCACCAAAAAAGTAGCCTTCACTACTTTATTTTATGTCAACTAATTTAATATTTGCACCAACATTAGATAATTTTTCAATAATATTTTCATATCCACGTAGTATGTGGTCTACATTATCAATTGTTGTAGTACCTTCTGCAACAAGTCCAGCAAGAACCAAACAAGCACCAGCTCTAAGATCGGTTGCGGTAACTTTTTTTCCTTTAAGCTCACATGGCCCATAGATAAACGCTTTATCATCATTTATCTTAATTTCTGCACCCATCTTATTTAGATATTCTATATTTTGAAACCTTCTTTCATATACAGTTTCATGTACTTCACTAATACCTTTGCACTGTGTAAGAAGAGTTGTAATTGGTTGCTGCAAGTCTGTAGGAAATCCTGGATACCCTAATGTCTTAATCTTAGTTTTCTTATATTTTTTTCCTTTAGATACTATCATATAATCATTACCCTCTTCAATATCAACACCAATTTCTATTAGTTTTGAAGTTAAAGATTCAACGTGCTCTGGAATGATATTACTAATTCTAAGTTTGTCACCAGCAAGCGCCCCAGCAATTATATAAGTCCCTGCTTCTATTCTATCAGGTATAACCTCATGCATACATTTATGTAATTTATCTACACCAACTATTTTTATTTGACTAGTACCTGCTCCTGTAATTTTAGCCCCCATATTATTTAAGAAAGTTGCAACATTTACAATTTCTGGTTCTTTAGCAGCATTTTCTATTATAGTCGTTCCACTAGCCTTTGTAGCTACTAAAATAGTATTAATAGTAGCACCTACACTAGGCATATCTAAATATACATATCCACCTTTTAACTCATCAGCAGTAATGGTATATTTATCTCCATCTTCTTGAACTATTGCCCCTAATGCTTTAAATCCCTTTAAAGTTTGATCAATAGGTCTAGCTCCTATAGAACACCCACCAGGGAAATACATCTCAACTTTCTTATACTTACCAAGCAATGCAGACATAAAATAATATGATGCACGTAATTTTTTAGAAATTCCTTTAGGTATTTCTTTATTTACAATACTAGATGAATCTATTATAATTGCATCATCCTCTCTTTTAACACCAGCATTTAAATACTCAAGTATCTCACTTAACGCATCAATATCAGATATATTTGGTACATTAAAAATAGTTGCTGTCTCATCACATAGAATAGCTGCTGGAATCAAAGCAACCGCACTATTTTTAGCTCCGCTAATTTTTATCTCCCCAGTTAATGTATTACCTCCTGTAATCTTTATTTGTTTCATATTTACCTCCGAATTTAACTAATATATTTTATGTTTTTGCCTAATTATGTGTTAACAATGATTAACACTACCAAGTAGTTCACATTTTATTCTTACACATTCTTTTAAAGCCTCTTCTCCCATTTTTATTACTTTTCTAGGATCATAAGAACTATTTGTTTTTAACTTTTCCCTTAAAGCATTACTCCAAGCAATTTGAAGTTCCGTATTAAAATTAATCTTACATATACCCGAACTTATTGCTTTTTTAATTTGTTCATCATATATACCAGACCCACCATGTAATACTAATGGTAAATTAGTGATTTTACTAATTTCTTCCATTCTTTTAAAGTTTAACTTAGGTTCTCCTTTATATAATCCATGTACACTACCTAACGCAGGAGCTAAAAAATCAATTCCAGTTGCCTTACTAAATTCTACGCTCTCAGTAACATGCGCATATACAATTCCATTATTATTTCCATCTTCAGAACCACCTACACGGCCAATTTCCGCCTCAACTGATACATTTTTACTTTTTGCGTATTCAACTACTTGTTTTGTAATCTCAATATTTTTATCAAGAGAATACTTAGATGCATCAATCATAACCGAAGTAAATCCTGCATCAATCGCATTTTTACATACCTCAAAAGAACTACCATGATCTAGGTGCAATGCAACAGAAACACTGATATTTAAATAATCAACTAAATCGTTTACCATATCCTTAATTGTCTTAAATCCACCCATGTATTTCATCGCACCTTCACTTACTCCAAGTATTACAGGACTATTAAGTTCCTCACACTTCTCAAGTATAAACCTTGTCCACTCTAAATTGTTAATATTAAATTGTGGAACAGCATACTTCTCATTCTTAGCCTTATTAAGCATCTCACACATATTTACAAGCACATAATCACCTTCAAATTTCTTTAAAATAATTATAACATTTTTTTACTATTATATAAATAGTTTTAAAAATTTTCTTATATTTATTACTTTACTTAATAGTCATATATTTCAATCAATAGTTACATTTTGTTTATTTAGAATTTTTATACTTTTCTCTTAAATTTTATGAAAAATAAGAACAATTAAATAACATAAAGTATTGCAATTAATATTAGTACACATCCTCCTATTAAGGTTGAAATTTTTCCAAATATTTGACTAATTTTTTTCCCGATAAATAATCCGGTTATTGTAAATACAAAACTCGTTATTGAAAATATTAAACTACTAAGTATTATATTTTTACTAATGGTATCTAGTCCTAGTCCCACTGAAAAACTATCTATACTAACAGTAAGACCAAAGATAATCATACTATAAATTTTCATTACTTTTAATTCTTCCTCTTTACGAATTGTATCTACTATCATCTCTAGACCTATTAACGAAAGAATTATAAATACAACAAAGTTACTTGCAACAGGTAAAAACTTACAGAAATTACTTCCTATAAAAAAACCAATTAATGGCATAAAGAAATGATAAACACCTACTATAATTGATAACGTATACATATTTTTTTTTTCAATATCTAAAGTACCATAAGCTAAAGATAGTGAAAACGCATCCATACTTAAACTAATTGCAATAACAAGAATAATAAAAAGATTCATCTTATCACCTATTTAATGGTATGAATCTTAATTTATTTTATTAAAAGTATTTATTCATTAATTCTTTAACCATAGTAGTATATTCAACATCAGTTGATTCTTCTGCTTCTATCATACAGATAGGTGGAAATAATACACACCACCAATTATTACCTTCACCGTTTCCGAGTGTTACAACAAGTGATTCATACATTCCTTCCTTGTATTCTACACCTTTATATACTTTCTTAGGAAAATAGTTATAACCAAAGTTTATATCAAAATTATTATTATAGTTAATACCTTTTAAGTATTTATCTATATCTTTGGATAATATAGGTATATTTTTATTTATATTATCTCTCGCACTTTCTATACTATCTACATTAGTCATTACATTATACATATCACTTTCTACTATATCTTTAACATTCATCTTAACATCTTGATCATATTCATCACTACTATTTGCTATTACTCTTACTCTAATTGCTTCTTTAGGTATAACATATTTAGCAGATACAAAATGACCAATCATCACGTATATAACTATTACTAATATAAAGTAAGGTACATATTTCATAGAATCCCTCCTACTTAATAATGTACCTTTTTTTAAGTTTTAAACAAAGTTATGCACATTTTTGTGCATAACTCAACTCATTTGCTACTTCAATAAACACATTTATAGGTATAATCTCCGCTCTATCACTCAAGTTATACCCAAAATTGTGCATAACTTTGTCTATAAGCTCTAAATTATAGTCTTTTAAGTTGTTTTTTAGTGTCTTTCTCTTAAATTTAAAACTATCCTTTACTAGTTTAAAAAATAACTCTATGTTATCAACATATAATAATTCTTCCTTTTTATTAAACTCTACTACGATACTATCTACATTAGGTACTGGTATAAAAACGTTTCTACTAACATCCATTACCTTTTTAATATCAAAGTAATAATTTAAGTAAATAGATAATGAATTATAATCCTTACTACCTGGTGTTGCTTTAAATCTATCTCCAACTTCTTTTTGCACCATAAATACCATTTTATCAGGATTGATACTATCACCAATAATCTTTGTAATTATTGGTGTTGTAATATAATAAGGTAAATTAGCAATTACCATTAATTTGTTATACTTATACTCTTTTAAATCCTTATTAACATCTCTTTTAAGAAAATCATCAAATATTATTTCATAGTTATTAAAACCAGCAAGATTACTTTTTAAAATAGTCTCTACTTCTTTATCAATTTCATAACATAGAACAAATCCAGCATTACTTACTAATTTATAAGTTAGTGAACCAGCTCCAGGACCTATTTCTATAACAAATGTATCTTTACCTACTCCAGAATTATCCACAATCTTATTAATAACATTTGCATCAGTTATAAAGTTTTGTCCAAATTTCTTCTTAAACCTAAATAAATTATTATCTAACGCCTCTTTCATATTACTTTTAGAATACTTCATAAATCACCTCGAAAATAAAATGAGGATTACCATCCCCATCTTTGTACAGAATAAGTTGTGTTACTACTTGTAGTTGCATAAATATCTGGATCAGATTCTGTTTTAAAAGCTAAATCCATCCATACTAAACCATTTGCCCAAGCATTTCTCATACTTCCACCAGTATCCATTACAACTGCATAAAATGAACCAAGAGCAGGATGATCAACCTTAACTATTGTTCCACATGGAAACTGATCTAAAGCAGCTGCAACTATTCTTACAGTACCATAAGTAGCATCATTATAATACTCACCATTTTCAGTTAAAGTATGTCTAGAACCATCTGCAGCACGGCATGCTAAAGCACCTACACCACTACATCCAATACAGTCCGCACCATATCCTGTCATTTTACCTACATATACTGCATCATTTACTTCAGCTGGAGTATTTTCTACAATTATAATTTCTTTCTTAGTATCTTCTACTACTTCATCTTTTTTTTCTTCTACTTCTTCTTTATTTTCAGTAATTTCAACAAAGTTATATGAAGAAACCATTTTATCAGGATGTATTTCAAAAGTGATTTTAGATGATACCATCTCTTTTTCTTTCTTTCTAGTAACAACCATAGTATTAATAACAATACTTGCAACCAAGAAAAATACTAATCCTGAAGATACCAATAAAGCCATCTTTTTTATACTCATTTTTCACCTCAACGTCATCAAATGACAATATAATTTTATCATATATATATATTATAGTCAAATTGATAACTACTATATTATATGCCAATTAATGGTTGATAAAATAGACTACTTCCCATTTAGTAACAACTGCAAATCATTATTTCTTGTATATATATTATACTTTTTTTAGTTTTCTAAACACTTCTTTAGCACTCTTCAAAATAATATTCTTAACTTCTTCTGAACTAATACCTTTAATATTCGAAATTTCCTTAACTACATAATAGACATTACTAGAATTATTCTCTTTACCTCTAAATGGTTCAGGAGAAAGATATGGACTATCCGTTTCAGTTAGTATATCATTAATAGATATTCCATCTACTACTTCTCTTAATTTTTTACCATTTTTAAATGTAATTACTCCACCTACTCCTATCTTATAACCCAAATCTATAAACTTTCTAGCCATTTCTAAACTAGAAGAAAAACAATGAATACTTCCTTTTAAATTATAATTTTTAAGAATATTATAAGTATCCTCTATAGCATCTCTACAGTGTACTACTATAGGAAGATTATAAGTGTTTGCAATATCTAATTGTTTAATAAATAATTCTTTTTGTTTATCGATATTATCTTTTGTATAATGATAATCGAGTCCTATCTCACCAATACCAACTATTTTAGGATTATCTAAATTATTTATAACTATATCTAAATTATAGTCATTATCAACCTCTTCTGGATGTATACCTAGTGTACCATACACATTAGGATACTTATTTACCAAATCTATTACCTTTAAATTAGATTTATCATCATATCCACTAGTTATTATTATTCCTTCAAAATTATTTATTATATCTTCTACTTCTTCACAACAATCTATATGACAATGTGTATCAATCATAATCTCACATCCTTACAAAAAAATTATACCATATTAATCTAATATAGTATAACTAATTTACAAATTTCTGACTTTTATAAATTCTATATACATAAATATATAAAATTAGCAGATAAACAAAATGTAATATATTAAAACTAACAACGAAACTACCTAATACTAAGAAAGTCATTAATTCTAATAAAAGAATAAATACCCTCTTACTAATCTCATCTGTTGTCATATTCTCTCCTTATCCTTGATAAATATATCATATTATAATTATCATATCAAAGGTTTTTAGTAGTTTTTAATCGACTTATTACTACATTTTACACATTAGTTTACACTTTTATCTATTCTTACAAACAATGGAGATGGATCATTAAGTTTAATATCAGAATCTAATCCATCAAAATTATCTATAGAATCATATCCATTATTCTTTGTATTTAATTGCTTAAATATTTCTTCTGATGTATCTGGTAAAAATGGACTTAATAATACCGCACCTACTCTAATTGATTCAAGCAAATTATATATTACAGTTTTTAATCTTGCAGTATTTCCTTCTTTAGCAAGTGCCCATGGCATAGTTTCATCTATATATTTGTTAGAACGTCTAAATATTTCAAATACAGCATCTATTGCATCTGCAACTCTAAGTTCATCCATACATTTTTTTACATTATCCTTGGCTGATAAAACAACATTTTTTAAATCATTATCTATATCTTCTATAGCATCAACCTCTGGAACAACATTATCAAAATATTTCTTAGCCATCGATATAGTTCTATTAACTAAGTTTCCTAGAATGTTTGCTAAATCAGAATTATATCTTTCAACCATTAATTCATCAGTATAAGTTCCATCATTTGCAAAAGGCATCTCATGTAACATATAGTATCTAACTGCATCTACTCCATAAGTATTAACTAAATCATCAGCATATACAATATTGCCTTTAGACTTACTCATTTTATCAGTACCAGTAAGCATCCAAGGATGTCCAAAAATCTTCTTAGGCAATGGTAAATCTAATGCCATTAACATAATTGGCCAATAAATTGTATGAAATCTTAAAATATCTTTTCCAATTAAGTGTATATCACATGGCCAGTATTCATTAAATTTATCTGACGAACAATCCGGGTCATAACCTAAGAAAGTAATATAATTACTTAATGCATCTATCCATACATATACAACGTGTTTAGAATCAAATTCAACTGGAATACCCCAACTAAATGAAGTCCTAGATACACATAAATCTTGTAATCCAGGTTTAATAAAATTATTAATCATCTCATTCTTTCTACTTTCAGGTTGAATAAAGTCAGGATGTGTTTCAATATATTCTACTAATCTATCAGCATAATTACTTAGTTTAAAGAAATATGCCTCTTCACTAGCCTTAGTAACCTCTCGACCACAATCAGGACATTTACCATCTACAAGTTGTGATTCTGTAAAGAACGATTCACAAGGTGTACAATATAATCCTTCATACTTTCCTTTATAAATATCTCCTTGATCATATAATTTCTTAAATATCTTCTGTACAACTTTTTCATGATTAGGATTAGTAGTTCTAACAAACTTATCATAACTAGTATTCATAGTATCCCATATCTGACGAACTTCCAAAGCAACTTTATCTACATATTCCTGTGGATTAATATTTGCTTCTTTTGCTTTTTCTTCTATCTTTTGTCCATGTTCATCAGTACCAGTTTGAAAATAAACATCATATCCTTCTAATCTTTTAAATCTCGCAATTGCATCTGCAAGTACAATCTCATAAGTATTACCTATATGAGGTTTAGATGATGTATACGCAATCGCAGTTGATATATAAAATTTTTCTTTCATAGTATTCCTCCTAACAAAAATAATCACTTAAGCGTGATTATTTAAACTACGCCCTAACTCGAGCATATTATAACATATCTATTTTTAATCTTCAATAATTCACAAATATTATTTGCAAGTAAAACTATCTTCTATTGCTTGTTTTTTTACCTCATCATATGTTTTATTAACTAAATCTTCACCAATTTCAAACTTTTGCATTGTTTCTTTAGAAATTTTTTCAAAATCAATATTTAAAGTTACGGTAAATGTATGCTTTTTATCATCTGCCTTTGTGGTTCTTTTATATCCAATTACTTCTGTAGGATAATTTTGTTCATTAAATTGTGCTTTAAATGAATCCCATACAGAATCTAAATCTTCTACTGTAATATCTTTAAAAGTTGTAACAAATATAAGAGAACTTAATTTATCATTTTTAAAAGTATATCTATATTCTCCTTGAGCAGACATATTATTTCCTCTTTTATTTCCATTACAAACTAAAACTTTTGTATTATTCTTTCCACAACCAGTAGCAATTACAACAGTAAATAAAGCACCTATTAACAATAATAATTTTTTCATGTATCATACTCCTTTCACCTTCATTATATCAAACATATTATTATTCTTCAAGATATTTAGAAATGAAAGATGATACAATCTCTATTATATGTAATTCATCTAATGTAAGCTTATCCTCTTCTGAAAATATTACAATTAAACCAATACATTCACCATCCTTTATAATTGGATTAGTCATATAACTACAAGTATATGTTTTTTCTTCTATTATTTCAATATCTTTTATATGACTTTCAAACATCTTTTCACGTTTCTCAATCTTTTCTATCATAAATTCACTTAAATTTTTATTAAGTAATTCTTTCTTTTTATTTCCTGATGCGGATATGATAGTATGCATATCAGTTATAAATATGTTATATTTTAAGAATGTATGGATTGCATCTGTCAATTCTTGAGCTAAATCTGATATTTTATTAACCATAGAAAATTTCTTTAAAATAATAGTATCATTATCTGTATATATTTCTATATTTTCTCCGCTTCTTAGTCTTAAATTATTTCTAATTTCTTTTGGAATTACTATTCTTCCTAATTCATCTATTCTTCGAACTATTCCTGTTGATTTCATAAATCTCTCCTTCTAAATTTAGTTTGAGAAATTTATGATTTTTTATTCTATAATTTTACTTTTTTATCCTTTTTTATTATATCTAATAAATCATTTAAATAATATATGTAATGTTTGTCTAATTTATTTATCGGAAGTTCTATAGTAATCATCCCTATCTTCATAGAGAATCTAAAATTTCTATTTAAAGATAATACATCTACAAATAATTTATCACCATCTAAAGTATCATTAAATTCTTTTGGTAATGTAATTGTAACACTTTCTTTAGTTTGCTTAATATTACTTATATTTAACTCTTTAGCCTTTTTCTCAAATAATTGTTCATGCATGTATATTATTATTCTTTCATTTAGTTTACCAAATCTATCTTCTAGTTCTGCTTTTAGGTCATTTAATTTATCAATTGAATCAATTTCACTAATTTTTTTATGAATTTCAATCTTTAAATCTTCTTCTTCAACATAATCATCAGATATATTATTTGATACTTCAATTAGTGGCTGTTCTTTAGTATCATGTTTAACTTTATTTCCTTTTAATATATTAACCTCATCATTTAACATATTTAAAAACATATCTACACCAACACTATCAACAAAACCAGATTGTTCGCCACCAAGTAAATCACCCGCACCACGAATAGATAAATCACGCATCGCGATTGCAAAACCACTACCAAGTTCAGTAAAATCTTTAATAACACTAAGTCTCTTTTTAGCAATATCAGAAAGAACTTTACCTCTATGATACATTAAATAGCAGTAAGCAATTTTATTACTACGTCCAACTCTTCCTCTAATTTGATATAGTTGTGAAAGGCCAAATCTATCCGCATCTACTACAATTAAGGTATTTACTGTTGGAATATCTATACCAGTTTCGATGATTGTTGTACATAATAAGACATCATAATCTCCATTTTGAAATTCAAACATTCTTTTTTCTATTTCATTCTTATCCATCCTACCATGAATATAAGTAATTCTAGATTCAGGTACTATGCCTTTAATCTCAACTCTTTTTTGTTCCATATCTTCAATATTGTTATATAAAATGAATACTTGACCTTCACGAGCCATTTCTTTATATATTGCATCTTTAATTATCGAATTATTTTCTTCTAATACATAAGTTTGAACTGGGAATCTATCTACTGGCGGTGTCTCTATTAATGATAATCCACGTATACCTGAAATAGACATTTGCAATGTTCTAGGTATTGGAGTTGCCGATAAAGTTAATACATCAATATTATTTTTATAATCTTTTATTTTTTCTTTATGTTTAACACCAAATCTTTGCTCCTCATCGATAATTAATAAACCTAAATTCTTAAATTCAATATCTTTACCTAATACTCTATGAGTTCCGATAAGTAAATCTACTTTTCCTTCTTTTAATCCATTAATTATTTCTTTTTGTTTTTTCATAGATACAAATCTATTTAATAATTCAATATTAACAGAAAATGACTTAAATCTTTCTATCGCATTTTGATAATGTTGTGAAGATAAAATAGTTGTAGGACACAATATAACTACTTGTTTATGGCTCATAATTGCTTTAAAAACAGCTCTAAAAGCAACCTCAGTTTTTCCATATCCAACATCCCCACATAAAAGTCTATCCATTGGTTTTTCTTTTTCCATATCTTTTTTTATTTCTTTTGTCGCTTTTAATTGATCATCTGTTTCTTGATATGGAAATTCACTTTCAAACATTTCTTGTTCTTCACTATCTGGTAAAAATGCAAATCCTTTTGCTGCTTCTCTTTCTGAATA
>CAMJTE010000023.1 GCA_946408655.1 uncultured Caryophanales bacterium
CTAATTTAGAAAACTTAATATCCATTTTAGTAGGATGAATATTTACATCAACTAGTGTTGTATCTACTTCTATATTAAGAACTACTATTGGATAATAATTATCTGGCTTATATGAATGATATGCTTCATTGATAGAACTATTTAACTTACTATTCTTAACTATTCTTCCATTTACTATAGTAATAATACTATTATTACGAGATCTATATACCTCAGGTAAACTTATATATCCTGTAATCTCATAATCAGCAGATTCAGTATGGACAGATAACATCTTACGGCTAACTCCAACTCCATAAATACTATTAATTACTTTAAGTAAATTACCTGACCCATCTGTTTGCAATAATACCTTGGAATCATTAATTAAAGTAAATCTAATATCAGGATGAGATAAAGCTAATTTATTCATATAATCTGTAATATGAGCAAGTTCAGTATATAGGCTCTTTAAATATTTTAATCTAGCTGGAGTATTAAAGAATAAGTCATTTACTTCAATTATTGTACCAATTCTTGCATCACCATTTTTAACATCAATTATCTTTCCGCCTTCAATATTTACAATAGTTCCAATATCAGATACACAAGTAGTTAGTTTTACTTTAGATACTGATGCAATAGAAGCAAGGGCTTCCCCCCTAAAACCTAATGTATTTATATGAAATAAATCTTCTTCAGTTTTTAACTTGCTAGTTGCATGACGCAAGAAACAATTAACTGCATCTTCCTTATCCATACCTTTACCATTATCAGTTACGCGAATCATTTTAACTCCTGATTCAATTAATTCAACCTTAATATCATTACTATTAGCATCTATACTATTTTCTACTAACTCTTTTACAACTGATGCACATCTTTCTACAACTTCTCCTGCTGCAATTTTATTTGCTAGTATTGTATCCATTACTTTAATTATTGCCATAATTCTTACTCCTTAATAATTTATAAATTTATTTTAACACGTATTATAGTTTGTAATCAATAGAAAAAATTATGAAATTAATCATAACTTTTTAATCATTTGCTTTTCAATTGTTTTATTATCATTCATCATTAATTTATTAAGATATTCTTTTATATATTCTGGTCTATCTAATATTTCTTCTTTAAAACCATTAATTATTACTTCCTTTACATCTATACCCAAAGCTAATTCAAACCAAGCAGCTACAATATGACGATGACAGAATTCGTTATGTTCTTCATAACATAATAATATAGAGTTGTCTAATTGTTCATATATTTGTTTAGGATTTAATGGTTTTAAAACTTGCTCATAGAACTCTTTCATATAATACTCATTATTGGTTACTTCATCAATTAATCCTCGATTATGTCTCCAAGTTTTAAAGAATTCACGTTTAGGGGCTAGTGTTAAAAAGTAATCCCCTACATAATTTGCATCTTTACCTTTATCACGAGATATAGAATATACTTGATACTTATCAGTATGACAATTATTATAATTACTTGTTTTAATCATTCAAATCACTCCTTATCAGAACATACTTTTTCTGTTTCATAAACTAATTTATCAAAGTCAGATATATAATTTCTATCTTGAATAACTGCATACTTATCATATTCACCCTCATCTTTTTTCATTGCCTTATCATGGCTTATTTTTCCTTTACCTTTTAGTACATCATACATGTTAATTTTAAATACTTCTTCTAAAGATGTTACCCAATCATAATCGCCATTGGTATATGACGAGTTGCTCTATTTTCCGCAATATCAAGATAGATATTAACTAAATCATTTAGTTCTTTTAACTCTTTTTCATCCAAATAATTCTTAGCAATTCTAACATCACTTTTTAAAATTTTACCATTAGGGGAATTTTTAAAGTTAGTAAGACCTAAATGTTCCTTAGTAGAATCAACTCTATCATATATTATTTCTGCAGCAGTTTGATTAGATATTGCATAATGAAATTTATTTTGAATTGTCTTATAAAACGTTTTAGCAATCTCACTATCTTTAATATAATCAATACTACATTCAGCAAATATATCAGTAATTTTTTGATAAAACATTCTTTCACTAATTCTAATTAGTTTGATTCTTTCAAGTAATTCATCGAAGTATTTTTGATCATTTCTATTTGCTTTCATAAATCTATCGTCATTAAGGACAAAACCTTTTTTAATATACTCTTTTAATATTTTATTTGCCCAAGTTCTAAATTTGATTGCTTTTTTTGAATTAACCCTAAAACCTATTGAAATAATCATATCAAGATTGTAATAAGAATGTTCTCTTTTAACGTTTCTGTTTCCCTCTTTTTGAACTTGTTACAAAATGGAACAAGTTGAATTTTTAGATAACTCTTCATCAGCATAAATATTATTTATATGCGTCACTATTGCAGGCCTTTGTACATCAAAAATCTCAGCAATTGCATTTGTATTTAACCATACATCTTCATCATTTAAAAGCACTTCAATTTTTAAATTATCATTATCATCTTCATAAAAAATAAGATTGCTATAGATTTACTCATACTTACTATCAACACCTAAATAACTTTCTAAACTAATCCAGTTACCATTATTATATAGTTTTTTAGCAAGCTCAACTCCTACATATCTAAAATGCCATGCTTCATAATTATAACCGGTCTCTGTCTCTTTATCTTTAGGAAATCTTAAGATAAATCCATAATCAGCAGCATGCTCATTTACCCAAGCACCAGTTGGTGTTTCTAAGAAGTTCTTATTAGTTCCATTAAGGTCAAAGCATAAACCGCTTTGATGTTCAGAATAACCTGCACGTGCAGAATAAGTATCTGCTGCATCCTTACCATCTCTAGCAGCATAATTATTATATAAATCTACTTGTACTTTATAAGAACGATATCCACTAGTTATTTTAAGTTCATATCCCACATCTTTAGCTGATTCCTTCATACTAATAAATTTTTCCATAACTGTTTTATCTAGATAATCAGGTCCATATAAATAGTCACTAGTAATCTCTTTATATGGTTCTTTAGGTTCATAAGAACTATCAAGCGGATATGATTTATTTACTATAAGTATTCCATCTACATAATAAGCACCTTCATATTTCGTTAAATGCATGCCAGTTGTAGTCTTACTAATCAATTCTTCTCCTTCACGCAAGTCATAATTATCCTTAGTTTTTTCTTTAGATACTTTTTTAGTTGTTGAAGTATTATTATCAGTTTTTACTTTAGTTTTACTATTCTTTGGTACTAACTTAATAATACCTATAATTAATCCTAATATAACTACCACAACTAATACCAGTATAATAATTGGACCTTTTTTTATTCTTCGCCTTTTCATAATTACTCCACATCAAAGTCTTTAATCTCATTATTTTCAGTAACTATCTTACTAACTTGTTCATCTATCTTCTTTAACTTCTCATCACAAGACTTAACTAAACTCATAGCTTTAGTATACTTTTCAATAGATGTATCTAAATCAACTTCTCCATTTTCAAGTTCATTAATAATTGTTTCTAATTCTTTTATTTGATCTTCAAATTTTACAACTTTTTCCATTTAAACCTCTTCCTTCTTATTAGTAACTTTCGCAATAATTTCACCATTACTAATTTTTATATTTAACTCATCATCGATATTTATATCATTAATATCTTTAACTAATTTATTATTTTTATATGTTACACTAAATCCTCGTTTTAAACTACTTAAAGGATTTAATAGTTCTAACTTATTAATTAAGTTATCTAAGTATATTTGTTTATCTTTATATAATATACTGGGATTTACTATAATATGATTACTAGTAAGTAATTCTAATCTATGTTTTGCATTATTTAAATTGTTTAAAATACCTGAATTTAATTTTTCCTTAAGTAAATTAAAATATATTTGTTTATCATTATACAACTCATACGGATTTACTATAATATGATTACTAGTAAGTAATTCTAATCTATGTTTTGCATTATTTAGATTATTTATTATAGATTTATTTAGTTTTTCAACAAGTAAATCTAAACCTTGCTTTTTAGCTTCAAACATAATCATTGGATTTTTAATAACAAATGAATTCTTAACTGATTCTAAATACAGTCTTTGATAATTAACTTTAGTATTGATTGCTTCATTTAATCTAACCTTTAAATTATGCATATAATTTATTAAATCAGGTAAATTAGGTACTGCCATTTCTGCTGCTCCTGTTGGAGTAGGCGCACGCATATCAGCAACAAAATCTGCAATCGTATAATCTATTTCATGGCCTACCGCACTAATTGTTGGTACTTTACATGCAAATATACGTCTGGCTAACTCTTCTTCATTAAAGTTCCATAAATCTTCAATAGAACCTCCACCACGCCCAATAATCAATACATCAAGATTAAACTCTTCTGCTTTATCGATAGATGCAATTATACTTTTATAAGCATTATCTCCTTGTACTAATGATGGAAACAATAATACTTCACATATTGGATATCTTCTTTTAATTGTTGAGATAATATCTTTTACGGCTGCTCCTTCTCTAGCAGTAATTACACCAATTCTCTCAGGATACTTAGGTATTTTCTTTTTATATTTAGAATCAAATAGTCCTTCTTGAGCTAAATCTTTCTTTAATTTTTCATACGCTAAATAAAGATTTCCTATACCATCTTTTTCCATCTCACTAACATATATTTGATAACTTCCTGTTGCTTCATATACACTAATTCTACCAGTAACTAATACTTTATCACCGTCATTAGGTACAAATGTTAACTTTTTAGCATTACCACTAAACATAATAGCATTTATTTTACTAGTTTCATCTTTAATAGAAAAATATATATGTCCTGTTGAATGCATTTTTAAATTAGATACTTCACCTTTTAAATAGACATTAAATAGATTACTATCATTATCTAACTTATGTTTTAAATACTTATTAATTGCTGATACAGTTAAATATCTATCTTGCATCATTATCTTCCTTATCTACTTTTTCATGATACACTTTATCTAAACATGCATTAATCATATTTTTAACTTTATCATCACTATATAGTTTTGCAAGATTAACTGATTCATTTATAACTACTATAGGTGGAGTATCTGTATAAATAAGCTCATATATTCCCATAAGTAATATTGCTTGATCAGTATTACCTAATCTATTTATAGTCCAACCATTTAAATAAGTATTCGCAATACTAATTAGTTTATCTTTATATGTAACAACTCCATATACTATTTCTTTTACAAACTCATTATCAATTTCATATACAGATTTAATTACTTCATCAACATTATATTCAACTTTATTAGTCTCATAAACGTTTATCTGATAGAGTATTGTCATTATTTTTATTCTTAATTCACTTCTATTTAAACTCATTTCAATCACCTAACTAATTTTATCATGATTTAAAAAAAATATAAAGAAAGTTCTTTATATTTTCTAATTTTTATCCGCTATAGGTAAATGAATTAAGATCTCCATCACCAATAGTGGTGTTGTTATATGCAAATAAAAAATCTGTATAATCATAACTAATAATTAAACAAGTTTTATAACTTCCCTTTGTAGAAATATCTTGTGCAAAATCATGTGTGCCAATAGTATATGTACAGGTTTTACCATTATAAGTACATGAACCATCTTTATTTAATACTAAAGTATATCCCTCACTCGCAGCCTCACCGATATATGTACCATACTTTATGGTATAATTACCTAATTTAATACCTTCTGATTCTTGTTTTTTCTGTTCCTCGATTTGTTTTTGCTTTTCTTCTTCTATTCTAACATTTTCTTCTTTAATACTTTTAATACTGTCTTGTTTAGCTTTTAACTCTTCTTTTAATTTATCAGTAGCCTTTTTATTCGCCTCAATAACCTTACTTATATCTTCATATATTTCTATACTTTTCTCTACTCTTTTCTTAAGTTCATTCTCAACCAAATTACTATCAAAGGTAAATAAATTATCGTTAGTATCTACTTTAATAAATGTTTCTTCAAACTTAGTTAAAGAAATCTCTTTACCTGTAGAATCAGTAACAGTTTCTTTATCATTTTCGTTAAATACATATTCTTCTACCATAACAGCCTTACTTGAATCTTTATTTGTCTTACTATTGATTTGATCAGTTAAATTCTTATAATAATTAGAATCATCTGATACAGTATTAGAATAATAATTATATGTGTCTTTTTCGATATTATAGAGTAATTCTACACTAGTTGGTTCATTATATACTAATGCATTTACTTTATCATCTTCGATGTAATATACATTAGTATAATTATTATCTTCTTTATTATAACTAATAGTCATAACTGGTTCTTTAATATCTTTTATGTTAATTATATTAACCTTTGCATCCTTAATATCACTAGGTAATCCTGCTTTTTCATATAACTTATTTTCATTTATGTCTTTTAAATAAAGATAATAAGTCTCTCCCCATGTAGTTTTTAATTTATCACTTTTATTACCAAATATTTTATCTTTAAATAAGTATCCACATGCTAATAAACATATAACTAAAATTATACCAATTACTATAAATATTTTTTTCTTACTTTTCATACCTTCTCCTTTTATTAATAATTATACAAATTAAAATTATTCCAATTAAACTAATTCCCAAAATAAATATATATTTTTTAATACCATCATATGTATTAGGATTATAACTTACATTTATTTTATTACTATCTTTTTCAATTTTAAATGTTGTATCAGCAACTCCACCATTATTAAATTCTACCTTTAATATATGCTTACCAACACTTAAACTACTCATATAATCTTTACTTAATTTAATTATAGTACTGCCACTTTCAGAAGTATAATTATTCTTATCTACTAATTTATCATCAATATAAACTTTACCACCGTTTTCAAATAAACTATAAGGTGCATCTATTTGAAATAGTGCATTATCATCTTTTTCTATTATATATGTTTGATTTGCGCCTTTAATAAATTTATATATTTTATCACCAGTGTATTTGACTAATACTTTATAACCATCAACTTGGTTACCAGTTATTTCATAGTCATAATCTTCATTTTCTTTTACCTTAACTTTATATATAGCTTCTTTAACATTACTATTATTATCAGGATCAAGATTTAAATCATTTAAATATAAATCACTAAATTTATACTGCCAATTATTTTTATCACTTACTCTTACAGTTTTTACATTTGAATCATTTTCTGTATATAAAGTAAGCGCTAAATCATCAGGTTTTTTATAAATATTATCTTCTAACTCAACTTTTACATCAATATCATAATCTAATTTTTTGGCGTTATATTTATAATTTAATGAATAAATGTTATCATCAATATCTAGTGAATATTCATATCCTTTAACTGAAATATTTGGTGTAATTGAATATTCTGCTGGAGCACTAAAATCAGGTTTATCATCTTTAATTAAATATGGATATAAATTTGCAGAATATTTCCAATTAGATGTTTTATATTCATATCCATCTGGAGTTGATATGTAACTGTCTGTATTTGTAGGTTTAATTTCTATAGATTTAACAAAAGAGTTATCTTGATTTTTCAATGTATATTGTAATATCCAAGGTCTTATGCCATCTCTGTTATCAGCATCATCAAATACTACATCAAAATCATAAAATCTTTTAACATTCGCAATGATAATAATAGTACCTTCATTATATAATACTTCATAACCTCTTTCTACATAACCGTAGTTTGAATAATCATTACGAGCAAAATAATTATCAGGAAGCCAATCACTTACCGCATAAAAACCATACTCTGTTTCTATTTTGGAACTACTTATCATTAATGCATTAAATCTTACCTCACAATCCCAAACATTAGGATTAGTTTCTGTATCACAATTATCTTTAGATACTATTGCTTTAGTTTGATTTCTATTAGTTTCTCCAACTAGTGCAAGTTCAAAAGAATCAGGTCGAGTACCAGATGCATTTTCAAAATCATACCATTCAACTTTAAATTTAGCATCAAAATACCCATCAAGTTCAACACTTTTTCTTAGTGCAGCATTCACCGGAGATATAAATAATAAAAGCATTATAAAACTAAATAATATCAAAATATTCTTTTTCATTTAATCACCATTCTTTATATAATTTTCATAAGTATCACTCAATATATTTCCATTAAGTGTAAAACATTTATTTCCACCTGTTTCTTGTAAATTTAAACATACATTATTATTACTTACTGTATAAGAAGTACATACCATATCTGACCATCCACTATAATAACTACAAGTATTATCACTATTTAAAATAATAGTTCCAGAGCCATCAGTTACAATAGTACCATCAGTTAACTCTAAATAATATGTTCCATAGATAGAATTTTCTTTATTAGCAACACTTACATTATTAGTAGAACTTGTATTATCACTATTTAATTCAATGTTCTTATAATCTGTATAACTAACAGAATCCTTTTTATTAAATTCTTCTAAATAATTATCATACTCATCCTTAGTTACTTCTTTATTATCTATTTTATACATGCCTTCATTATTTTCAGCAAGAACAACTTCTTCATATTTATTCTTATCTAATATAAGTTTATAAACATAACTAGCATTCGCTCCACCACTACTGTAAATAGAGCCATCACTTTTAACATATATCATATCACGATAATTTTTATAAATTCCATATACTTTATCCACATATTCATCATAATTAAGTATTAAAAAGTATCCATCATTAGTTTCTGTTAATACTAACATTTCTTCATGCTTAATAGAATCTTTATTATCAAAATCAATATAAGTATATGTTACCTTCGCACTATCCATATTACCTTTTTCTGTATTTAAATAATCATTAAAAGTAATCTCTTTATCATCTTCATTAACAAAATTTCTCTTACCTTCTAATACTTCCATATAAATACTTTTATAATCTACTTCTTTTTTACTTTCTACCTTTTTTACTTCTTTCTTACTACCACAACCAACAGTTATTATAATAATTAATACTACCATTAAACTATATATAATCCTTTTCATTCTAACCTCCATAACTAAATATTCCATTATTATATTTTTTAGTCTTATCAATATATTTAACCTTATTATCACCAACTACTTCAAGACGAAACCTCTGACTACCTTTAACACAATATATGTATTTATAACCATATTTACAAGTATCATCTATATGCATATAATCACCATTAATATCATAATCAAATCTATAAGTTTTATCTTTATTTAAAGTAATATATAAATCATCATAATTATATTTACCATAAGAATTATGATAGTCTTTATATGTTATTTCATCATCTTTTAAAACTACTAACTCTTCTTTGATAGCCTTTAATTCATTATCAAGTGTACTAGTATCTCTATTTTTATATAACTCATCTAACTTATTAAAAGTATTATCATAATCATTTTTATCTACTACTCCATACTTAATATTATCGCTTGTTAAGACGTATTCCTCACCAATTTCATTTTCACTAACACCTCTTACATCTGTTTCATTCTTAGTAAGAATATCTATAAGCGCAGAATAAGACTTATAAGAATCATCTTCATAAATAAATAACTCTAACTTATCATCTTTAATATTATATAAGTATTTTACTTGGTTAGCTTTATGTGTCTTAGTTTCATTAACAACTCCATCTTTAATATAATAAGCTTTAATAAAATTACCATTAATACTATCATGATAATTAGCAATCATAATAGGCTCTTTAAATTCATCAACATCAATAATAATACCATTAAAAGTATCAATACTTGCAATCTCTTTACTATCAAATAAATCATCATATAAGTATTCTCTATATAAATCTAGGTAAGTATTTTCTATTTCTTTACTATTATTAGAAATACTAGTATTAACCTTTTTCTTACTACCACAGCCACTTACAAGTACCATAACACTAATTAAAATTACACTAAATATAATCTTTCTACTGTTCATATTACCACTTTCCTAACCATATAAATCTTATCATATATTTAACTGCAAAACAAGATGCATGAAAAAAAGTTTAGAACTTTATATAACTATAAAGGCTTCTAAACTTAAATATCACTTTACGAATTCACTTTGGTTATTTCTGCAGATTTATTTAGTTCTAGGATAGGACGAATCATATCACCATTTGTAACAGCAGTGCCTCCAAAATTACCATCATAATAAATGTCCCATATTTTACTAGAATCCACATTCGAACTCATTGTCCAATATCTATAATTACTATTATATCCCCAAGTTGGTGTGTTTTCCACCTTATTATACCCTGAAGTTGTCCCTCGCTCATAGTATTCATATCCTAAATTACCCGTTAAATCACTCAAACTTATCAATCTTGCAATTGCGCTATCTCCTGATTTAACTGCAGTATTTTTCCATGCATCTACTACTTGTTTTACTGTAGATGTAGAGTAATCAGTTGATTCTCCATACTGCACTGTTCCATATGAGTTTTTTTCCTCAATAGTTATTCCACTTAAATTTAAGTCATCCATTTCTGTTTTAGTAAGTGGATTTTCTTTTAATAATTTAACAGTATCATTTGCAGAGTTAGAATCTTCTATTACATAATATGTAACACCATTATATGATACCTTATCTCCAATAGCATATGATTCATAAGTAATTATACTCTTATCAGTTCCATATGCATAATTTCCTACACTTCTTCCTGCAACAGTACAACCAGTTAGATATACAGATGAATCACTGTTTAATTGTATTGTTGAACATACTACTTCATTTCCACTATATTCAATAGTTAGTTGATCTATACTTGTTGGAAATTTTCCCGTATCAAGTAGATATGATGCAATTGCTAGTTCTATACTTCTACCATATGCATCAATACTTCTTTTATCTGCTGAAATTCTTGCCTTTCTAATTATTGTCATAACTAATGGAGTTACTATAAGCGCAAGTATAGCCATAATAACTAATACTGCAATTAATTCTATAAGAGTGAATCCTTTTCCTTTCTTTCTTAATTTTGTCATATATATCTTCTCCAATCTAATAAGGTATATCTTTGCTTACCTTATGGTATTAGTATACTATATATATATCAAGGTCTAATTGAAAATTTGTTAAATTTTTCAAGTAATAAATTATAAAATTTTACATATAATTTACAATTTATATAAAAAGAAAAAGGTAACTAATACCTTAATCCAATGATTACTCTTTAATATAAATTTCTTGATGTCCAGAATCACATTTATGATATTTCTTATTTCACACTACATTCTTTAGAACCAATAGCTATTGCATATTCATATATCTTATCTACATTAGCATCTATTAATTCTTGTTTGTATTTCTTACTATTAATTTGTTCTAACGCTTTAAGTGCTATTTCATCTAGTTCTTTATCTCCTACTTTTAGTTCTATTATCATGCCGACACTATTATCAGTTGCTTTAATCATTAAATCGAATCTACCTAAGCCTGATTCTCTATTTGATCTAACAATAAATCTCTTATTATTTAGAAACTCTGAGAATAATCCAAGTAGATATCCATGATAGAATGATTCAGATGAGTCCATATATGATATATTTGGAAGCATTCTATTTAATGCATTTTGAATTAACTCTTTATCATTATTTAATATACCTAAACAAAATGATTCTACTAGTCTAGACTGTATATTATAGTTTGTACTTAGTATTTCAGATATAATATTATTAAATAATCCTCTTGATTCTGCATTTGGTAATTTTGCATACATCTTATCATTACCAAAAGGATTTTTTTCTATTTTATCTATTGTTAAGTATCCTGATATAAATAACAGATTTAATATATTATCTAAAGATGTTAAATCATTATAGTCTAGATATGTAACTTTATCATTATAAATAAACTCTACTGACTCTCCAGTTAACAATTTTTCAAAAACTACTTTTATATCTTCTGTGCAGTTTTTAATACAATTAATAATTAAACCATTTCCTGATGTATTTACCCAGAATGATTCTAATTCTTTATATTTTGCATAATTAATAATACTCCAAGGATTATATATTTCTGCGCCATTAAAATTATATCCATCATACATATTCTTAATATCATCATTTAATTCTAAATTATAATACTCAAGTATTTCTTTAGTTTCTTCTGTTGTGAAACCAAATGTCTCATTATATGCTTTATCTATTACTCCATATACTTCTACATTGTTTAAATCACTAAATAATGATTCTTTACTTACTCTAAGCACCCCAGTCATGATTGCAAATTCAACATATTCATTTCCTTTTAAGGAAGAAGAAAATACTTCTCTTATGAATGACACTATATCTTTATAAAAATTTTCTAAATATCCTTGTTGAATTGGAACATCATATTCATCTATTAATATAATAGTTTTTGTGCCATAATATTTATATAACATTTGAGTTAGTGTATAAACTGCTTTTTTATATCTATCCTTATTTGCATTTTCATATAAAAAACTGTTATATAAATCTTTTTCATCATCGTTTAATATTTCTAGCAGATATCTTTTATCAGAATATAATTTTCTAATCATTCCTTTATAAGAGTCATACATTTCTTCAAAATTATCTTGCTTTAAATTTTTAAAATCGAGTTTAATAACAGGATTAGATGATAAACGATTATAATACTCGCTTTTGCTTATCTTTAAACCATCAAATAAGTTCTTATTATTATCTTTATACTCAATATTAAAGAAATTATCTATCATCGATATAAATAAACTTTTTCCAAATCTTCTAGGCCTAGGAAATAATGATATATAATTTTTATTATATAGTAACTGTTCAATTATATCAGTTTTATCTACATAATATAAATCATTATCCATAATATCTTTAAAGTTATCTCTTCCAATTGGTAACATTTTCATTGACATCACTTCCTTATGTATATTTTAGCATATAATTAGCTTAAATACTATATTATTTTTTTGTCTTGGATAAAACATTTTCAATACCAGTACATTTATCTACTATTTCATTCTTTAGAATTTCTATATAATTTCTATCTACATCAATACCATTATTTTTAAATCTCCATTTAATTAATTCATCTAAAAACTCATATACATATGAATACTTATTTATAAATAAATTGCTTTTAAAATATTTATTTTTATTGTTATAGTTTGATATATCAACTAATAAGTAATCTATATCACTAAATCTTAAAATAACATCTTTTATGTATTCATCATTAAGTAATGGTGATAAATATAATTTTTCAAAATATGTTTTTTTAATTCTTTCCATATCTTTTTTCTTACATATTATACTAATTATAACGCCATTTCCATTATTGTTATAATACTGATGCACATCCTTATTTGAAATACTATAAAGATTATATTCCTCATCTTCAAGCAAATTCTTTGGTATATCTTTGTTCTCAATACTATTAATCAAATCAAGTACATATTGCATATATTCCTTAGTGAATTCAAAATATCTTAGCTTATCAATTTCTTTATCGTAATAGCTTTTATAAGGATATATATCTAACATTTTACTTATACAATAAATATGACATTTAATATTCTTTTTATCTCCACCTAGATTTGCATAATAATCATATCTTTTTTGTAATAAATTTCTTTCTTTCTTTAAATAATCTACTCTTTTATTTAATTCCTCAATCGTCATAAAAACCCTCCTATTTATAATTTTCTAAGAAACTCTTTAAGTTTTCACTTACATTATGTGGAAGTATCTTATCTAACTCAGCAATACTTGCCTGTTTCATTTTATTAATACTATGATACTTCTTTAATAATTCATTCTTTCTTTTCTCACCAATACCTTCAATATTATCAAGAACACTAGATAGACTTCCCTTACTTCTTATTTGTCTATGATAACTAATAGTAAAATTATGTACTTCATCTTGCATTCTTTCAAGAAAATAGAATAGATTACTCTTTTTATCAATATCTATCTCTTCAATTGGAGTGAATGCAAGCAATTTACTTGTTGCATGATGGTTATCTTTCTTAAGTCCTACAACTGGTATATCAAGACCTAATGATTCAATTACTTCTCGGGCAACATTTATCTGTCCTACTCCACCATCAACAATTATTAAATTAGGTCTTACTAGATTATCAGATAATACTCTAAAATATCTACGATATATAACCTCACGCATCGTATTATAATCATCATTCTTATCAATGCTAATTTTAAATTTACGATAATCATTTTTAGAAGGAACACCTTCTTTAAAAACAACCATGCCAGATACATTATATTCACCAAATAAATGAGCATTATCAAATATCTCTATTCTATCTAACATATCTAGTTTTAAGATTTTTCTTAATTCTTCATTAGCCTCTATAGTTCTTTTCTCATCTTTCTTTATTAATTCAAATTTTTCATTCAATGCAATTTTAGCATTATCATTTGCCATCTCAACTAATCTAAGTTTTTCACCTTTCATAGGAACTTTAACATTAATATCTAGGTATTTTTCAAGCAACTCTCTATTTACCATACTAGGTACTAATATCTCTTTTGGTTTTAATATATCCTTATTGTAGAAATTTGCAATATATCTAGTTAATTCTTCATCCTCATTTTCTATTAGAGGAAAAATTTTAGAATGTCTTTCTATTATTTTAGAATTTCTAATAAAGAATACCTGAATACTAATATACCCTTTATCTACATAATAGCCAAAGATATCTCTATTAACATTATCCTTTAATTCTACTTTTTGATGAGTAAGAGTCACTTTGATGTAATCAAGTAAATGTTTTATCTCTAATGCTTTCTCATAATGCATTAAATTAGATTCTTCTTCCATCTCACGTTCTAATTTCTCTCTTACTATAGAATCATCACCATTTAAGAACTTAATAATCTCACTCTTCATAGATTCAATTTTATCTTTTTCTATATCATATACACAATATCCTAAGCACTGCCCTATATGATAATATAAACATGTTTTCTTAGGATAAGTACGACATTTCTTTAAAGGATAAATTCTATTTAATAAATTAACTGTACCACGTGCGGCAGTAACATTAGGATAAGGCCCGTATAAATTCTTTTGATTTTTCTTACGATTTATACTTCTTACTACTTTAAGAGTAGGCACTTTTTCATTAGTAAGTTCTATATACGGATAACTCTTATCATCTCTAAGTAAAATATTATACTTGGGATCATACTTTTTAATTAAATTAATTTCTAATATAAGTGACTCTACTTCACTTTCAACAACAATATATTCAAAATCTTCTATTTCACTTACTAACTTTGCCGTCTTACCATAGTGTTTACCTCGAAAATAGGAATTAACTCTATTTTTTAGATTTTTAGCCTTCCCTACATAGATAATAACTCCATCCTTATTTTTCATTAGATAGCACCCAGGTTTATTAGGTAATAAGAGTAATTTATCATGCATTATACCACCTCCAGAAAACTATATAAATTATAACAGATTTATCATAATAACTCAATTTGCAATATACTAAAAAAAATGGTAGAATAACGGCTAACGAACAGGAATGTTTGTGGTAAAAGGGGGATATTATGAATACATTTGAATTAAATAAATTAGATTCATATTCATTATACACAATAATTAATAAGGCATTAAGTAAAGAAGAATCAAAAGCATTTTTAATAAATAATGGAAAAAGTATTATGAATAAAATTACAAGTAATTATAATATTTTTGATTGCATGTCACTATATAATTTATTAAAAGTTAGAGAATTAAAAAAGGATATTAATGAACTTTTAGATAAAACGGTTAATCAACTATTCAATAAAGATACTATATTTTTTATACGCTTAATTAATAAAAAAATTATTGATTTAAATACTGATGATAAAAATGCTGCTTTTAATATAATATTTATGTTACTTGAAACGTATAATAGTGAGAAAGCATCAATATTAATAAACAACATGATATTATTTCAAGACTTCAGAGAAGAACTAGGCAAACGATATAAAATAGTTGAAGTTTTATTATCAAAATATCAAGAATATGACAAAAATGCAGTTTATGAAAATAGTTATAAGGGTAGTAGTATTCTCGGATGTTTAATAAAAGGTAATAATCAATATTTAGCTTTTAAGTATCTTAATGATTTATTAGATAAAGAACATGAAAAAATGAAAAATATTTGCTGTATTGGTGGTGGAAGTACTTGCTTAGTTTATAGAATAGGTAAAAGTGTTTTAAAATTAGGTGAAAACCGTAACGAGAGAAAAATTTATGTAAACCATAGAATATTGGCCTCACAGTTAAGAAAACTACTAAAAAATGGAAATAAAGAATTATTCTATGTAGAAATTATGAAATATATAAGAAACACTGGAATTTCACAAGCTGAATGCGATGAATTACAGGAAGATTTATTAAGGCAAGGCCTTATATGGGAAGATGCTAAAATTGAGAATTGTGGTATTTTAGATGATGATGATGCTAATGAATCACATTTACCAGTTGATTATGTAGAAGTTGCTGGTATTGTTGATAATCCTTGTGATAGAGAAGCATTTATGAAAAGAAAGAAAAAAGTAGTTGTTCTTGATAATGATAATATCAGAAGAGATCCAAAATCATTATGGAGATAAATATATGCAATAAGAATTATAGATTATTTCAACCTATAATTCTTTTTATTATAATTTTTATATGCATTTATTAAATCAATATCCATAATATTTGCCGGAATACTATCGATATTAAAAAATTGTAATCGTTTAGTTTCTGAATCCCCTTTTAATTCTTTGATATCATTTTCAGTAACATTAGCCAAGTATAGAGATGTATTATTATATACTATATCACCATTCGGATAACTATTTTTTCTAGATTCACCTGATAATGTATCTATTAATTCAATATATAATGGATTTAATTTAATACCTGTTTCTTCATATGCTTCTCTTACAGCAGTAACTCTTAAATCTTCACTTTTTTCAAGGTAAATCTTTTTTAAAACATATGGTGCATAATCAATATTTTTGATATCTATTATTTCATCAAAGAACTTTGAAATATTATTATATTCTGCAACCAATACCTCAGTATTTTTATTCATAAGTATACACTTCAAATTAACCACCTCAGTTTTTATATAAATATAATATCATATTCAGGCTTATTTTTCACTAGAAACTATTTTCTCAAATGCTTTTATACCATCTACAGCAGCAGATACAATACCTCCGGCATATCCTGCACCTTCTCCTATTGGATAAATACCTTTAATATTAGATTCAAAGTTTTCATCTCGTATAATTCTTATTGGTGATGATGTACGAGACTCTACTGCAGCAAGTACTGTATCATCGCTATTAAATCCTTTAATTTTAGTATTAAAGTAATCAATTCCTTCTTTTATTGCATCATTGATATCTTCAGGAAATATCTCATTTATATTAGCAAACATATAATTTCCTTTTAACATCGGCATAATACTTCCAAAATTAGTTGATACTTTATTGTTCTTATAATCTTTATATAACTGTATAGGGATTAATCCATTACCCAGCTTATAAGTAATTTTTTCAAGTTTTCTTTGAAATTCCATCCCAGAAAATATATCAGTTCCAAAATCATTTTTATTTACAGTAACGATAATCGCACTATTCGCAATTCCACTATCCCTTTTATAATTACTCATTCCGTTAATTGCAGTCATGCCATTTTCTGATGATGCATTAACTACATATCCACCAGGACACATACAAAATGAATACACGCCTCTATTATTAGATGATTTATATGTTAATTTATATGAAGATGCACCAATATCACATCTACCATATTGATTCATATCTATCATACGTTGATTATGCATAACACGAACACCTACTGCGAATGGTTTAGACTCCATATTTATACTTTTTTCATATAAAATTTTAAAAGTATCTCTCGCACTATGTCCTAAAGCAAGCACAAGTGTATTGCAACTAATATAGTTATCATTATTTACTCTTATTCCCACTACTTTATTATCTTTTATATCAATATCAGTTAAACACGTATTATAAAGAATAGTCCCTCCACTACTTATAATAGACTCTCGCATATTTATAATAACTGTTCTTAATATATCAGTACCTATATGAGGTTTATTATCATAAAGTATTTCATTAGGCGCACCACATTTAACAAATATTTCTAATACTTTTTTAATTCTTCCATATTTATCTTTTACTAAAGTATTAAGTTTACCATCAGAAAAAGTACCTGCTCCACCTTCGCCAAACTGAACATTTGACTCAGTATTAAGAATACCATCTTGCCAAAATTTATTAACAGTATTAATTCTATCTTCTACTTTCTCGCCGCGTTCAATTAAAGTAACTTTATAACCATTGCTTGTAAGCATGTATGCTGTAAATAAACCAGCAGGACCGCTTCCTACAATTACTATTTTCTTATTTTCATCAATCATATCTACTTTAAATTTATAACTATCATCTGGTGTTTTAAATATATCTTTATCTTTTATTCTTTTTAATATTTCATCTTCATTATTTGCTATAACATCAACTTCATAAATATAATATAACTTAGGTTTATGCCTTGCATCTATACTTCTTTTATTAATTATAATATCTTTTATATCATTACTATTAACTTTTAATCTAGATACAATTTTATCTTTTAAATTATTTAAATCAATATCAACTTTAATCTGTCTTATTCGTATCATTTAAACTACTCCCCACAATCATACCTGTAATCCATGCAAAACCTAGATTATATCCACCACATTCTCCATCACAATCTAATAATTCTCCTGTAATATATAAATCGCTTTTAATTATTGATTCCATAGTATTAGGATTAATCTCATTAAGTGATACACCACCACTACAAGTTTGTGCGCTCGCAAATCCTTTAGTATCAACTATAGTAAGTTCAAAATCAGTTAGATTCTTATATAACTCGTTTTTCTTATCAGTGCTTAAAGATTCCCATGTATCATTATAATCAATATTACATATATCAAGTATTGTATTAGATAATTTATAATTCATAATACCATCAAATAATTCAGAGATAGTTCTATCTTTTAATATATTATTTCTATTATCCATAAAACTTATAAAATCATTAATCCAAGGAAGAAAATTAATATGAATTACTTCCTTTTTATTTTGTGATAATCCCTTAGCCACTAAAGAACTTAACTGAAATACACATATTCCACTAACACCATAATCAGTAAGTTGTACCTCACCACTACTTTTTTTAATTAATTTATTATTTTCAAATAAACTAACATTACAATCAATTCTAACGCCATTCCACTTTTTTAAGAAATTCCCACTTCCTACTAATTGAACTAATGCAGGAACAACAGTATTTATATTATGATTAAACTTACTTAAAATATCATAACCAATACTTTTGTCTTTTATCCAGGCATTAGATCCCGTAGATATAACTAATTTATCACAACTATAATTACCAAGTGAGGTTATTACTTCATATGAATTGTTATAATTTACATCAATTACTTCACAATCATTAATTATCTTAACACCTCTAACCTCACATTCTTTTACTAAAGCTTCACGAACACTTATTGCTTGATTAGACATTGGATAATAATATCCATTTTTAATATTAGGTACAATTCCAATACTATTAAAAAAATCCATTACTTTATTCTTATTTTTATCACTAATAATAGTCTCGAGTATATCAATACTTTCAGTATTAAAATGCACTGAAGTAAAATCACTATTAAAGTAATTACATTTACCGTTACCTGTAGCAAGTATCTTTTTACCACACTTACTGTTTTTTTCAAGTATTGTAACATCATTAGAAATGGATGCATAGATTGCAGCAACTAATCCTGATGCACCTCCACCAATTATTATTACTTTATTATTTTTACTCATAATTACCACCAACTAGTAAAATTATATCATTATACAAAAGAAAAAGAAATAAACAATAATTATTTCTTAATTCATTTATTGCACCACTAATGAAATTATGTTATACTTAACTTGGATACGTTTGAATATCAGATGTTTTCCCTTCTGTAGGACATCTTTCTTTTATAGAGGGTTTTGACATACAGGAGGTGATCGTATGACTAAAAGAGAATTATGTTTGTTTATAATCATTTTTGTCTTACTTTACCTTTTAATTAATAATAGGTTGAAAAAAACATCTGATTCAACATTAGTTGATTTCAGATGTACCCAAACAAAGGGATTACATTTGATTCTAGCAATCAAACGTATCCTTTTTTATTATATGAAGCATCGCTTCTCTACATACATAATATCATAAAATTAAATTAAATGCAAATTCAGCTTGTATAAATCAGTAAAATAGAATAAATTTTCTTCGCAATGATTTTATGATATGATTATTACAA
>CAMJTE010000024.1 GCA_946408655.1 uncultured Caryophanales bacterium
TTATAACTCCATAATCATAATAATTTGTGACTTTTATTTTTGAGTTTACCCTAATTAATAATACCCAAACAATGAAACACTTCAATCAAACTAAAATATATCAATATGCATATTTAATTCTTCTTCAGTTGGTAATTTTTCCAAAATCCTTTTAGGAATATACTTTTCAACTTCATAAGATGAAACACCTATCGGATTATTAGAACTTTCTAAAGACCATTCTACTGATAGTTTGTCCTTTCCTTTGCACAACAATAATCCAATAGTATCATTATCACAATCTTTCTTTAATGTTTTGTTTACTGCTGTAATATAAAAACCAAGTTGCCCAATATATTCAGGCTTAAATTCTGTTGTTTTTAATTCTATTACTACATAACATCGAAGCTCTAAGTGATAAAATAATAAATCTATATAATAGTCATTATTATCAGTACTAATTTTGTATTGATTTCCAACAAATGAAAAACCTTTTCCTAATTCAACTAATACATCTTTAATTCTTTTTATCATTGCCCTTTCTAATTCCTTTTCTTTATAATTATTCCTCAAGGATAGAAATCAAATATATATGGATCTTTAATAGTATTATTAGCTAAATCACAATTAATCTCTGATAATGATGTTCTAAAATTATTAGAACTATTACCAATTCTTAAATGATAATTACTGTCTATTTGCATAGCCAACATATCACTACTCCAACCATTTTTTATAGCAGCTTCAGCATAAATTTTCCTAATTTCATTATCCTTCAACTTACTCATTAAAACAATGTTGTGCCTCCAAGGTAAATGTGCAACGATGCGTTGCACAAGTACATTACCTTTATATTCAAGATAAAACTTCTTCATATATTTTAAATTTCTCTCCGAAAAACCTTTAATATTAGGATTATCTAATTTTAGTTCCATAGAAACCTTCTTTATAAAACTATTACCATATTTACTATTTTCTTCCAATACTTCTCCAATTCTATAATATAAATTAATTAATTCACTATTAACTTGTTGTATCGCTTTAATTTGGGTTTTTCTTACATCATTATTTATTTTATCAATCACTAATTTAAATTCATTTTTATGTATTTGTTTCATAATTTAAACTCCCTTCGCAAATAAGTCAAATTACTTATATCAAATACTATACGCTAAAGCAAATGACGTTTTTTCAAAATCTGCATAACAAAAAACATTCAGAAATAAAATACTGAATGTAATTTTTTAATTATCAATTTAATAAAAACGTAAAATATGAAAAATCATAAAAATATACTTTTTTTTAAAATTTTCTATATTAATACTAATTCAAATTATCAACAATAGAATCTATCAAATTCATAAACTCCATCTTAATTTCACTTAATCTATCTTTAGTATTAGCTTCAAATCTTAAAGTTAAGATAGGCTGTGTATTACTTCCTCTAATTAAAGCAAATCCATCTTTAAACTCTATTCTAACACCATCTATATCTATATAATCATAATCCATTTGTTGTGCATAATCTTTTACTCTATTTACTATCTTATCTTTTTTATCAATATCTATTGGATACTCTACATATTCATTTTCATATCTGTTAAAATTGCCTATCATTTCACTTAATTTAACATCTACATTAGATAGCATTTCAATAAGCCTAAGTCCTGCATATATTCCGTCATCAAAACCTGGCCATTTATCTCTAAAAAAAATGTGTCCAGAATATTCTCCTCCTAATATATAATTTTTCTCTTTCATCTCTTTGTTCGTATAAGATGCTCCTGTTTTAAAAATACAAGGTTTAATATTATTATTATTGCAACTATCTATTAACATTTTTGAACATTTAACATCAAAAAGTAGTCTATCTAAATCATTTTTCATAAAAGTACTCATCAAGGCTAAATAGTAATCTGCACTATAATAATTACCCAAGTTATCAACAAATCCTACTCTATCAGCATCCCCATCAAAAGCAATACCTAAATCATATCCTAGTTCAAAAACTTTTTTTGATAAATCATTCATGTTTTTTTCAATACTTGGATCAGGATGATGATTTGGAAAATTACCATCAGAATCACAATATAAATACTCTATATCTAAATCAAACATTTTAAATACATCTTTAACAATTACACTAGCAGTACCATTACCGCAATCTACTACTACTTTTAGTTTTCTTTTTATATTAATAGAATCTTTTATTAATTCTAAATATTCATCTTTAATATCATAATTAGTAAGAGTTCCACTCCCACTTAAGAAGTCTTCTTTTTTTATATAATCTCTTAAATCTCTAATCTTCTCTCCATAGGCATTACCAATACTGTCAAATGATATTTTATATCCATTATATTCTTTTGGATTATGGCTAGCTGTAACCATTATACCAGTATCTAACCCTAATTTATACTTTGCGCAATAAAACATAGGAGTCGTAACTAAACCAAGATTAACAACATTAATTCCGCTATCTAATAGTCCACTAATTAATTTATCTGTTAAATATTTACTTGATAATCTATTATCAAATCCAACAATGACTTTTGTATATCCTTTTAACTGAACATAAGAGCCATATCCAAGACCTATTTTATAGCTAACATCTGGCGTAATTTCATCACCAACTATCCCTCTAAGATCATATTCTTTAAACAAGCTATCTTTTATACTTACCATTTAAATTCTCCTTCATAATTCTTTTGTAACTATTTACTCCTAATTGATTATATGGATTAACACCCATTAAATATCCACCAATAGCTGCACTCACCATAAAAAAGTAAAGTAAACTTCCAATATTTTTCTCATTTAACTTATCCATATTAATAATAATACTAGGCATATTATATGATTTTGCAATACTAAGTAAAGCAATATTATTAATTTTATTTAATGACTTATCTTTAATCTTAATATCTTTATTATTTACAATATTTATTACAGTTGAAAAAACTATTTCTTCTCCTTCAGTAAAATATTGACCTAAAGAATGCATATCTCTTGTATTAAATACACTAATAGGTAGTATTCCACCTTTTTTCTTTCCCTGCGTTTCAGCAAATAATTGTTTTAACCAATCATTAAATGATAATAATTTTTCATCATAAACAGTAAATGCTTCAATCTTTTTTCCTTTTTTATAAAGTAAATGTCTTATAGTTGCATATAAAATACATTTATCTATGTCACTTTTTGCCTCAATATACCCTGAAATCAACATATCAACATTAATACCGGCTACACAAATTGGAAGTAATCCAGCAGGAGTTAGACAAGAGTATCTACCACTTACATCCGGTATATAGAATTTCATATAATTATTCTTTTTAGCAATACTAAGTAATTTACCGGTTTTCTTATTAGTAGTGATGATAATTCTTTTTCTAAGTTCTTTACTATCATATTTGCTTTTCATTAATTCAAGCACCTTAGAAAAAGCAAAATTAACCTCAAGTGTATTTCCACTCTTACTAATAACATTAACTATCAAATTTTTATCCTTAATATAGTCTAACAATTCACTTAAATTACTACTATTCATACTATATCCAGTATAAATGATTTCTATATCTTTTTTATAATGATTTGTAAACATATCTATTACAGCCTTAGAGCCATGATAAGATCCACCTACACCAATTACTAAAAACACATCACAATTATTTCTAATATATTTACTTACTTTTTTTATCTTTTCAAGCACACTTTTTGATGTACATTTGTAAACATCAGTAAAGATTTCTCCACCAGTACCATTATCAAACTTCTCTTTAATCTTACTAAAATATTCTTTATAATTATTTACACCATCAATATTAGCAAAAGTCTTAAAATCATATTTAATCATTAATACACCCCAATATTCTCACTAAAGCTTTTAAATATATCTATAGTATCATTAATAATATCTACCATTAATTTATTAGGATTATTCTTTGTATCACGCATTAAATCTAATACAAATCCTCTAATCATTTCATATTCATGACTAATTACTTCTTCATCACTTTTTAACTCTTTATAATTTTTAGCAAAATGACTCATTGTATGTATTATAGAATTATGTTTTATTTTTTCTAAACTTATCTCACTTATACTATTATTTGTCATATTCTTATCAGTAATTAATTCTAAATACTTACTTAATTTTTCATTAAGTTTCTTACTTATAATACTTTCTAATACAATGCTGTTATTCTCTAAATTAATATTAACATCCTTTTGATAACTAATAAGCATATAATTTTTAGCAATATCATAAGTATGACATAAATTATCTATATCACTATTAATCATTTCAAAAAGATAAGTTATATAACACTTCCTTGCATCATCATTAATTATAATGCTCTTTAACTGTTTATCATATAAATCTTTCTTATCTGCACTTATGTATTCAAGATTAATACTACTTATATTATTTATTTTATACTTAAGAGCATTAACAAGCATATCCTTATCATATTTATTTATAGTAAGAGAATTAATATCATTACCTATTTTCTCTGCTTCAATATTTAACTCGTTAATAAGATTAGTATTATTAATCAAACTCTCATTAATTTTTTCTTCTAACTCTATCTTTTTAATATCTATTCTTTCTGTTAATTCTTTAACAATTGCTATTTTCTTCTTTAAAAAACTAAAATTTTGATTTTCTAATTTATTCTTCTTAGAAAGCACATCATCTAACTTACTTTTCAATATATCCCTTGTGTGAATATCAGCTTCTTTATTTTTTTCAAATGTTAATATATCAAAATATAACTTTCTTATATCAATTAATTTAATAATCAATTCATTATCTAAATACTCGCTAAAAAACGAATTATTTAAAACACTAACCTTATCCTTTTTTATATCTTTAAATATACTTTCTAATATTGTATTCATTATTCACACCTCTACTATAAGAATAGCACATTTTTAAAATTAATACAAATATCAATAAAAATAAACTATATAAAAATAGTAGTAAAAACTACTAACTATCTTTATTAATACTATAGAAATAATAACTACTACTATCTTTTTTAAATGTATAAACATATGTATAAAACTCATTATAATTATTATCTAAATAATTTTGATAATCAATTTCTTTTATATTATCTGATAATACTCTTGAATCTATGATTTCTGATGCTTTTGGATCTTTAGATAATATTCTAGATTCATTACCTAAATATCTTTTGGCTGTATAAAAAGCAACTTTATAATATAGTTTTACAGTTTTAGAATCTTTGATTGATTTTATAAACTTAGTAACTACTCCACTTTTAACTTTACAAGTACAATCTATTTTACTTACAGAATTATTATTATAACTTATCTTAGGACAAGTACCAGTTACTTTATCAATACTAATATCTTCATTAAATATTTTCTTATATTCTGTTTCTATATAGTTCTTACTATAGTTATTACTCATATTAAGTATCGTAGTTAATTTAACATTACTATCTATATCACTAATTAACGTTTTACCATTATAAAATGGTTTCATATCAACACAATTATTATTAAAAGCATCAACATATCTTTCCAGTAGCAATACATCTGCGCCATTACTATTTTCAACTATTTTATTATCGTTATCAATAATACTATTATCATACTGTGATATAAAATAATATACTAAATATATGCATAATATACACATAACAATTATTGATACTACTAAACTTGTTTTTAAACCTTTATTATCCATACTACCTACTTCTTACTTTTCTTCTTGTTTTTATTCTTCTTACTATCTTTATTATTAATTACTACTCTTTTAATGCTTTCTAACTTATTCTTATCATTAAAACTTAATTCAATTAAATCAGGAGTAGTAAATCCGTTAATAATACAATTATCTTTATATCTAATTATATATTTACCATTATATTCAACTTCACACCATTTGGAAAGGAGAAATGTTATCGTTGATGAATGAGTTACTATTAAAGCATTTTTACCCAAATTATGTTTTATTACTTTAGCAAGACCTCTTAAAGCTCTACTTCTTACTTCGTCAAAAGACTCCCCATGTTTTAATTTATAATCATGATTTAGAAATTGTTTTTTAAAAAAATCAGCAGGAATCTTCTCTTTATCATCTACACCAAACTTTCTTTCATCAAAATTAGAATCAATAATAACTTTAACTTTGTTTTTTAAAGCCATATATTTAGCAGTTGAAATAGCTCTAGTATAATTACTGGATACAACCATATTAAGATTAGATAGTTCTTTAATTTGACTATATAAATATGCCTTTCTCTCACCTTCTACACTAAGAATATACTTCCTATTTATATTTTCAAAAGATTCTTTTAAATTTCTAAAATCAATATTTTTATCTGCAATAGAATGTCTTAATAAGTATATCTTTGTCATATGCTCACCCTATTATACTTATATCACATTTATACATTTTTTTCAATAACATTCTTGAATATGAGTATTTATTTCTTTTATACTATATCCTTTCTTTAGAATAAACTTAATTATTAAATCTAAGTTTTTTATAAGATTATCATTAACTTTAAGGTTAAATATAGAACCACTTCTTAAATTATCTTTTATATTTGAATAATAATTATTATCTATAGTAATACCTTTAATTGTATATCCATCAATACTCATACATTTATCTATTGTTTTTTTATTATTATATAAACAATAAATATTGTTTTGTTTCCCTACTTTAGTAATAATTGTATTCATCCATTTATAATTACTACTATTATTCATTATTCCTATTATATATCCTTCTTTAATTAGATTATAAACTAAATCTAAGTTATTAGATAAGAAATCTTCATCTATAAAAAAGGTTGCTTTAACTTTATTTTTATTTAATATAGATAATATTTCATCTAAATAAGTAGTATCATCTAGAATAAAATTAATACTTACCATTCTCTTATTAGATAAACCATAGTTTATATATTTATCTTTATTATCTATAATAGATACTTTAGGTTTTTCATAGTCATAAACATATAAATTAGGATTATACTTACCATATTCTTTCATTGAGCTATAACTTTTATTAATATCTACTACCCTTTTACTTATACCAGGAATGATACTACCATTATTTATTTTTGCACTTATACTTTTAGTTTCATACTTACCTTTGTTTTGTTTAATCATAATCATTATTTCATCCATGTCTTTAATTACTTTGGAGGTTTTATCTGTTAAAAAAAAACTAAAGACAAGTAAACTAATTAGGAGAGTAGATTCAAATACTTTTTTCATATCCCACCTAATTAATTATATGTCTTTAATTTTTATTTAAACTCACTTGTAAAATTACCATTTTCAAATATTTTAATTTCTTTATTATCATGTGTTATGCCTATAATACTTAAATCTTTTGTACCAATCATAAAATCAACATGATTATCACATTTATTAAGACCTAACTTATATAATTCTTTTTTATCTGTTATTGGACCATCTTTAATACATTCGGGGAATGAATCACCTAAAGCAATATGACAAGCAGCATTTTCATCAAATAATGTTTCTAAAAATACCATACCTGATTTAGAAATTGCAGAATCATATTCAACTAAAGCAACTTCTCCTAGATAATCCATATTATCGCATGTATTAATGAGTGCTTGTAACGTTTCTTCTCCTTTTTCGGCATGTACTTCTACTACTTTACCATTTTCAAATCTAACACTAAAGTTATTGATTATATTATCTTGATAACTTAGTGGTTTTGATGAATATACTATACCATTCGCAGTTCTATAATCTGGAGAGGTAAATACTTCTTCTGTTGGAAAATTACATAATACTTCTCTTTTACTTTTTATTATTTCTCTACCTGATGCCCAGATATGATTGATAGGTAAACCAATCTCAAAATTAGTACCAAGAGAATTTTTATATTTTAAAATTCTAAATTGATAATCATTTAGTTTTTTAGCTCTACTATCTAATACTTCAATCTTTTTATTCCAAATATCTTCTGGATTATCTTTAGTAATATCGCATATTTCAAATATCTTCATCCATAAATCATCTAATGGATCAGTTGATTCTGGAAATAGCGTTTTTGCCCAATCTAAAGTTGGCACACAGGCAATGCACCATGGAACTAACGATTTATCACGCATATTTTCAAATTCTTTTCTTGTTTCATTAGAGTATTTAACTAATTCATTTATTTTACTAGGATCAATATCTGCCATTAACCCTGGAGTCTCTGATGCAAGCATTAAAAATGAAGCACCCTTTTTAGCATACTCATTCCACTTACTACGATTCCAAAACGTTAATTTTTTACATTCTTCTACACTTAAATTTTTAAGTGCATCATGTTTTAAATAAGGATCAACTATATCAAAATAAATATCAGTTACTCCCATACTATATGCAACTTCTGCAACTATTCTAACAAAATCTAGTCTTTCTGCATTAAAACTAATAAACAATGGTTCATTTTCTACTTTCAAACAACTCTTAAGCAAAACATAAGCATACTTCTTTTTTAAATCATTCATTTTATCACCTTTTTCCCTATTTAACATAATATACATTGAAAGGAGTTATTATGTATCAAAATTATCCATATAACTATAATTTAAATAAAAATATAAATAATAACCAAGATAGGTTTGCCGGAGGATTTTTAGGTCCATTTTTACTAGGTGGAATTACTGGAGGATTAGTTGCACCTTTATTTTATAATAATCGTCCTTATTACTATCAGCCATACTACCCTTATCCATATCAAGGATATTACTATGGCGGTTATTACCGTTAACACTTATTATTTTACCATAAATAATGATAAATATTCAATTTGACTAGAAACTTTTTTTATGATAGTATATTGCGTACGGAGGGATTTATGATTAGTAAATATGATTTTGAATTAGTAAAAAAGGAAATGCCTGATTTATATGAAAGCATTGAGTTTAAAATTGCTGTTATTTTAAAAAAACATAACGAAAAAATGTATAAACTTTTTGCTAAGTATTTAGCAGATGGAGAAAAAGAGGATTATAACACAATAATTAAATATATAAACTCTTTATACTTAGATTCTTTAACTAAAGAAGAGGCATATAAATTAAGATTGTTAAATAAAAATATAGATTATTTAATGAAAAAATTAGAGTTTGAATATCTTTTCACATTTACAGAAACAGGGGCATTAGGTATTCCACCTATGCAAAAAGATGAAAGTGTTGTTAATAATGCAACAAAAATTATTTTGAGAGATAAAGATGGATTCTATAGTAATGATGAAAGTGTTCAAAATAGAATTAATAATGATCAAGTAGTGTTTGCAACTCTACATAGCTATTTATTAAATAAAGAAAAAATAATGAATGGAAATAGAAGTATCAACCCAAGAAAAATGCACGATAGTAAATTATTAAAAACAAAGAGAATAACTAGGGAAGATGTGTTGTACGCGGCTAATTATCTCGGATATGCCAGCGTAAGAAAAAATATTTTAACTAGTCAACAAAGAACACATGGAAAAATATTAAGTAAAACTAAAGGATTATAATTGTTCTTTAGTTTTTTTATTGTTATAATATTGCTGGTGGTGGGATTATGATTGAAAATATTGAAACTCTAATAAGCGAAAAAAAATATAGTGAATTAAAGAATGAACTAATAAGTATGAACGAAGCTGATATCGCAGAAATACTAGAAAATTTAAATGAAATAGATTTAGTAACTATTTTTAGACTTCTTCCTAAAGATTTGGCTGCATTAGTTTTTTCCTATTTATCTATAGAAAATGAACAAATTATTATTAAAGCTTTATCTGATAAAGAAGCGGGATTAATTATTGATAATATGTATGCCGATGATGCAGCTGACTTAATTGATGAAATGCCTTCTAATGTTGTTAAAAAACTACTTTCTAATACGACAAAAGAAACCAGAAGAGATATCAATAACTTACTTAAATATGAAGATGATTCAGCTGGAAGTATCATGACTGTTGAGTTTATCGATTTAAAAGAAAACTATACTGTTAAAGATTCTTTAAATATAATAAAGGGAGAAGCTAACGAAATTGAGAATATTGATATATGTTATGTACTCGATCACACTAGAAAACTATTAGGTTTTATAAGACTTAAAGATATACTAATTAATGATGATAATACTTTGATTAAGAGTATTATGCATAAAGTACACGCTAAAGTTAAAACTAGTACTGATCAAGAGGAAGTTGCTCATAAGTTTAAAAAATATGATATCAATATTATTCCTGTAGTTGATTCAGAAAACAAATTGGTTGGTATTATTACAATTGACGATATTGTTGATATTATTGATGAAGAAACTACTGAAGACATTGAAAAAATGGCTGCAATTACGCCTAATGATAAACCATATAATAAAACTGGAGTATTTCATACATATTTAAAAAGAATCCCTTGGTTACTTCTTCTTATGATATCTGCAACATTTACTGGGAAAATAATTCAAAGTTATGAGTCTGCTTTAGCTTCTACAGTAGTACTTACATCTTTTATTCCTATGCTTATGGATACAGGAGGTAATGCAGGATCTCAATCATCTGTTACGATAATCAGAAGTTTATCATTAAATGAAATAAAATTTAAAGATATTTTTAAAGTTATTTTTAAAGAAATCAGAGTAGCTATTCTTGTTGGTATTACTCTTGCAATTGCAAACTTCTTTAAATTACTTTTTATAGATCAAGTATCAGTTACTATCGCACTTATTGTATGTTTAACTTTAATAATAACTGTACTATGTGCGAAAATAGTTGGAAGTACTCTACCTATGATTGCTAAAAAGATTGGATTTGACCCAGCTGTAATGGCTAGTCCATTTATAACTACTATAGTAGATGCAATATCTTTAATTATTTATTTTACAATTGCAACTAATTTACTAGCACTATAAAAGAACGCCTAAACGTTCTTTTTTGAATTTATTTATTTAAATATGATTCAACAAGTTTAAAATCAATAGTCTTTAAATTAGTATCTGATAACTCTTCAAAAAGTTTTTTCTGTTTTTTATCTATTTTTTTTGGAATACATACTTTTAAAATTATATACATATCCCCTTTTACTGAACTATTTACATGAGTAACTCCTTTATCTTTAATACGAAGTTTATCACCAGATTCTGAACCACTTGGTATATTTAATTTTACATTACCATAAAGTGTTGGAATATTTTTTTTACATCCCAATACAGCATCAGTAATTGTTATTGGAAGTTCAAGATAAATATCATAATCATCACGAATATAAAGTGGGTGCTCTTTTACGACAAATTCTAAATATAAATCACCATTAGCTCCACCATTTACTCCAGCATCACCCTTACCGGCCAAACGAAGCCTTGAACCACTATCTACACCAGCTGGTATTTTAACTTCTAAATCTTTGTTTTTTCTAACTGTTCCATTTCCATGACAGTTACTACATATTTTATCAAATGCAGTACCTTTTCCATGACAGTCTGGACAAGTTGTTTGACTCATAAAAGCACCTAAAATAGTTCTTTGTTCTCTTGTTACAACACCTTTACCATGACAAGTTTTACAAGTATGTGAACCATGACCACCTTTACCATCACATTTACTACATTCCTCATTAACATCTACATTTATCTTTTTCTTAGTACCAAAAACAGCATCTTCAAAAGATAAATTAACACGCATTAAGCGATCAGATCCATCTCTTGCTCCATTTCTTGTATTTCTTCTACCACCAAAGCTACCAAATGAGCTAAATCCTCCACCAAAGATACCATCAAAGATATCACTGAAGTCAAAGTCAGAAAAATCAAATCCAGCTCCACCATTTATACCTTCGAATGCTGCATGACCATATTGATCATATTGCGCTCTTTTTTGTTCATCTGATAATACTGCATAAGCTTCTTGGGCTTCTTTAAACTTCTCTTCAGCATCTGGTTCTTTAGATACATCTGGATGATATTTTTTAGCAAGACGCCTAAACGCTCTTTTTATCTCATCTTGCGTGGCACCTTTAGAAACGCCTAAAACCTCATAATAATCTCTTTTATTCATACTACACCTACTTTCATACTAACTTTTTTAATTCTTCTAATTTATCTTTGAATACATTTAATGCCTTTTCTACAGGTTCTTTAGTAGTCATATCAACTCCAACTTTTTTCAAGATGTTAAGTGGATAATCACTTGAACCACTAGATAGGAATTCTAAATATTTATCACGTGCACCTTCTTTTTCATTTAATATATCTGTCGCGATTGCAAGAGCAGCGGATAATCCAGTTGCATATTTATAAACATAAAACGATGTATAGAAATGCGGAATCCTAGCCCACTCATATCTGATTAAATCATCACTAACTACATTATCACCATAATATAATTTATTAAGATTATAATAACTATTAGAAAACTCTTCTTCCGTAAGTGGGATACCTTTATCTTCTTTATCATGCATAATCATTTCAAACTCTGCAAACATAGTCTGACGATATATCGTTGTTCTAATCTTATCTAACATTTCCGTTAAATAGAATGCTTTCTCTTTATTATCTTTAGCATTTTTATACATGTAATCATTCAATAATACTTCATTTACCGTAGATGCAATCTCAGCAAGAAATATTGAATATTGACTAGTAAAATAGTTTTGATTTTTATCTGAATAGTAAGAATGCATAGAATGACCTAACTCATGAGCCATAGTAACTACACTATCAGTTGTATTATTATAATTTAATAACAGATATGGATAAGTATCATAACTCCCCCAACTATAAGCCCCTGACTTCTTACCTTTATTTGGATAAATATCAATCCATCTTTCATCAAAAGCCTTCTTTAAATCATTGATATATGTATCACCCAATGGTTTTAAAGCATTAAATACTATCTCTTTACCTTTTTCAAATGGAATATCATCATTATCAATTCTAACTAAATCCATATATATATCATACATGTGTAATTCATCTAGCTGTAATACTTTTTTTCTTAACGCCATATAATCATACATTAAATTCATATTATCATGCACAACTTCAATTAAATTCCTATACACACTTATATCAATATTATCAGAATATAAACTAGCTTCTAATGGTGATGAATACTTTTTTACTCTACTTAAGAAGAAATTCTCTTTAATATTGCCTTTTAAACATGCTGAAACAGTATTCTTAAGTCCTTCAAAGTATTTGTACATATGTGTAAATGCATCAATTCTAACACTTCTATCTTTACTATTCATATATTTTATATAATTACTATTAGTTAGTTTGACTAAATTACCTTCACTATCTTTAATCTCACCTAAATTTATATCAGTATTATCAATATAATTAAAAGCATCACTACCGGTCCCCATGGCATTAGTAGCAAGAGTAATAATCGCTTCTTCAGACTCACTTAAAGTATGTTCTTTATATCTAAATGTTTTCTCCAAATCAAAAGCATACTCTTCCAATCTTCTATCTTCTTTTATATAAGACAATACTAAATCATAATCAACAGATAGCATTTCTGATGATATAAATGATGTTGCATTAGATATATCCTCATTTTTCTTAAGTACACGCATCTTTAATGCTTGATTTTTAGTATTAGTAGTATCAGCATCCCTATTTAAAGACGCATACATAAATAACTTAGTAAGTAATCTATCCATCTTCTCATACGATATATAAAAATTATATAAGGAATCACTACTTTCCATTATTTTTCCTTTGAAACTTACAACCTTATTAACTAATTCATCAATACTACCAAAAGCCTCTTCAAACTCTTTATCAGTTTTAAATATTTTAGATAAATCCCATGTATCTTTTACATCTATTTCAGATCTATTTTTTTCTTTTTCCATGTTTCTCCTATCTATAAACAAAGTTCTAGTTACCTAGAACTTCATTTTTAGTTTTCTTCATATTCTGCATCAATTACATCATCATCTGATTTTTTAGATTTCTTATCTTCCTTAGTTTCAGTAGATTCAGCATTCTCTTGGTTAGCTTGGTTCTCTTTAGCTGCTTGTTCATAAACCTTAGTAGCAAGACTCATAGCAGTTTCATTTAACTTATCTTTTTTAGCTTTGATATCTTCAATATCATTTTTCTCTAATGCTTCTTTTAAGTCTTTAATTTGTGCTTCTGCTTTTTCTTTATCAGAAGAATCTACTTTATCTCCTAAGTCTTTTATAGCTTTTTCAGTTGCAAAAATTACTTGTTCAGCTTCATTCTTAGTATCAGCTTCTTCTTTACGTTTCTCATCAGCTTCACGATTTTGTTCAGCTTCTTTTACCATCTTATCAATTTCATCATCAGATAAGTTAGTTGATGAAGTAATAGTAATAGATTGTTCTTTACCTGTACCTAAGTCTTTTGCTTTAACATTAACAATACCATTAGCATCGATATCAAATGTAACTTCAATTTGAGGCACTCCACGAGGAGCTGGTGGAATATTTGTAAGTTGGAATCTTCCCATTGTCTTGTTATCCGCAGCCATTGGACGTTCACCTTGTAATACATGAATATCTACTGCTGGTTGATTATCTGCAGCTGTTGAGAATACTTGTGATTTACTTGTTGGAATAGTTGTATTTCTTGGAATTAATACAGTACATACTCCTCCTAATGTTTCAATACCTAGTGAAAGTGGTGTTACATCTAGAAGTACAATATCATTAACTTCTCCAGTTAATACTCCACCTTGAATAGCTGCACCCATCGCAACAACTTCATCAGGGTTAACTTCTTTAGATGGTTCCTTACCAAGCTCTTTCTTAACAACTTCTTGTACTTTTGGAATACGAGTAGAGCCACCAACAAGAATAACTTTATTAATATCACTAGCCTTTAAGTTAGCATCCTTTAATGCTTTTCTAACTGGCTCTAAAGTTGACTCAACTAAATCATCTACTAATTCTTCAAACTTAGCTCTAGTTAATGTAGTTTCATAGTTAATCTCTGCAGTAATAAATGGTAAGCTAATATCAGTTGAAGTAACGTTAGACAAAGTCTTTTTAGCTTTTTCAGCTTCCTCTTTAATACGTTGTAAAGCCATCTTATTATCACGAAGATCAACATCATACTCTTTCTTAATATCATCTAAGATATAATCAACGATTCTCTCATCAAAGTCATCTCCACCAAGTTTATTATTACCACTAGTAGATTTAACTTCAAATACACCATCACCTAATTCAAGGATAGATACATCGAATGTTCCACCACCAAGGTCATAAACTAGAATAGTTTGCATCTCTTCTTGCTTATCAAGACCATATGCTAAAGCTGCAGCAGTTGGTTCATTGATAATTCTTTCAACATTTAAACCAGCAATTTTACCTGCATTCTTAGTTGCTTGTCTTTGAGCATCATTGAAGTATGCAGGAACTGTAATAACTGCACTTGTAACTTTTTCTCCTAAGTACGCCTCAGCAGTCTTCTTTAAGTCTCCTAAAATCATTCCACTAACTTCTTCTGGAGAATACTCTTTACCATTAGCCTTTACTTTTTTACTAGTTCCCATTAATCTTTTAATAGAACTAATTGTCTCGGGATTAGTAACTGCTTGATGTTTTGCAGTCTTACCTACTATAATTTCACCTTTCTTAAATGCAACAACTGAAGGAGTAGTTCGATCTCCTGCTGCATTTACTATAACCTTAGGTTCTCCACCTTCATATACACATACACAACTATTAGTTGTACCTAAATCAATACCTATTGTTTTACTCATAATTAATCACCTTTCCTCATATATTGGTAGACTATCTACCCAATCTTTCAATATTTTAGATTTAGCATCAATCTCGTGCTCAACTTCACTTCTTATTCTTTTTTTATTATTTAAATCATAGTAGTTAATACAACAGTCAATACAAGTTCTATCTCCATCTATATATTTAAAACCATCTGGTAAATGAGCAAATGAATACTTTTTATCAAATAGGATATAGATATGAGTTTTATCTACTTCTTCCCAGTAATCAAAAGTATCATCACCTACTCTTTTAATAATGATTCTATCACCAGAAGAATATTCATCATAATTAGATATATCACAATCAAAATATTCATAAAACTCTAACTTATAATGCCCACCACAACTAGCATATGTCTTATAACCTTTTTTATTAAGAAGTGCAACACTAGATGCGATATTCTTATCACATATAAATGCATTGGGATAATCTTCAGCATGTTTATAGACATCATAAGTATTTTTATCAATCAAACTATTATGATCCACTTATTCACTAACCTTAACCATTGCAGGACGAATAACCTTATCTTTATATAGATAACCTTTTTGTAAAACCTCGATAACCATACCTGGTTCTACACCCTCTTTAGCTTCCATAATAACTGCATTATGATATACTGGATCAAAAGGTTTATTAGCCCCATCAATAGCCTTAACATCAAACTTTTCTAAGATATTTTGAATACTACAGTAAACCATCTTATATCCTTCAGTAAACTTAACAAACTCTTCATCAGTCTTATCCTCAGCAAGTTTTAAAGCACGTTCAAAGTTATCAGCAACCGGAAGTAAATCTTTAATAATATCTTCATTACAGAACTTAAGAAGTCTTGCAAGTTCTTCATCCTTACGCTTACGATAATTAACATTATCCGCAGAAATAACAAGAATCTTATCCTCTAACTCTTTAATAAGTTTCTCATACTCTTTAATCTTATCATCTTTCTTATTACCAAATAACTTCTTCTTATCCTTCTTTTTATCCTTTTTTTCTTTCTTGCACTCACAGTTCTCACCGCAATTGCAATCTTCACCGCAATCACAATCTTCACCACAATTGCATTCTTCACTGCACTTATCATCAGAATTGCATTTGCACTCATCTCCACAAGTACAATTATCATTACATTTACATTCTTCAGTAGTTTCTTTAGTTTCTTCTACTTTTGTCTTTTCTTCTGTATCCATTTAACACCTACTTTTCTATATTTTCCATTATGTAATTAAGAAGTGTAATAACTCTGTCATATTCCATACGTTTTGGTCCTATTAAAGCAATAGTACCTTCTTCTCCATTAAATTGATACTTAGTCTTAATAACCGTAACATCATCATCAAAGTCATTCTCACTACCTATATATATATTAATACCATTATCTTCTTCCTTAATACTTTCAACTATATCTTTATCATCAAACTTATTTACAATCTCACGAATCTTATCTACATCATTAAACTCAGGTTGCATAAGCATATTCTTAGTTCCACTAGTTTTAATATTGTCATGCGTAAAATCTGTAAAAGCATTATAGAATGCATTATATAATACCTCATGTTGTTTTACATAATTAGCTATTACTGGTTTTACCTCAAACTCAAGTACTGAACTTGCCTCATCTAGGGATGTACCAACAATAAGTTTATTAATTAGATCAACAGTCTGTTTAATATCCTTCATATCAACAGCAGTATCTAAATAAATATTCTTATGTTCAACATTTCCTTTATCAGTAACAACGATTGCAACTAAGTTGTTATCATCAATTGGAACTACTTCTACTTTACTTATTAAATTATTCTTAGAATGAGTTCCTAACACTATAGCGGCATAAGAAGTTAATTCAGATATAATCTCCATACTTTTTTCAATGACATCACTAACAACTAAAGATTTATTATTAACAATAGTTTGTAGTTTTAACATTTCATCTCCAGTAAGTTCCTTCGGTACCATTATATTATCAACATAATATCTGTAGCCTTTCTCACTTGGAACACGTCCTGATGATATATGTGTCTTCTCTAGTAATCCCAAATCTTCTAAATTACTCATCTCTGCTCTAACTGTAGCAGAAGAGCACCCTAGAATATCACAAATAGATTTAGAAGATATAGGACGCGCAGTCTTTACATAATCCTCTACAATAATTTTTAATAAATCACTTTGTCTTTCTGAAAGCATCTAACACCTACTTCCTTCAATTCCACTATTTAAGCAATCTAGTTTCCTAACTGCTAGATACATATTACCATACTATTTTAGCATTGTCAAGCAAGGAGTGCTAATTTCAGAAAAAATACACAAAAAAAGATAGAAAATTAATAAATTCTATCTATTTCTTAATTTTTTAATCTTCTCTACTGTTTCTTCTTTTGCATTAAGTAAATTACCAATAGGTTTATCTTCATTAATATTACAAATAATATTAGCCAGTTTCATAGAACAATCTACTTCCTCAAACCAAGGTTTATTTTTAATCTCTTCTGGTACATAGTTTAAATTAGTTACATATAACTTATCAAAAACACCTTTACTATACGCCTCATCAAATATTTCATAACCTTTAGTAAACAATCCAAATGTTGCGACTAAAAATACTCTTCCAGTTTTATTAGATTTAAGTTGTTTAGCAGAATCCAAAATAGAACCTCCCGTTGCAATCATATCATCTACAATAATTACATCCTTACCTCTAATATCTCCTTCATATAAGAATTTATGCTCTTGAATAGGATTAAATCCACTTTCTACTTTACTGTAATCCCTTTTCTTATAAAACACTCCAAGTGGTAATCCACCTAAAATAGACGCATAAAAATTAGCTCTAGGAATAGCTCCAAAGTCCGGACTACCAACCATCGACTTTTCAAAACTAAAATATTCCTTTTCAACTAAATTTAAAATAATATCATCACTACAATAAAAATTATTTATAGGCATCTGTGGTGATGCATTATCACAAGCTGATTTATTATGCACATCAGCAGTAATTATTTCAGATGTTCCATAGTGTCTAAGTTCACCTAGTGCCATAGCGAGATCTAAAGACTCCCTACCATTTCTTTTATCTTGTCTTGATTGATACATATAAGGCATACCTACAATAATTCTTTTAGCATGGCCACAAGTTGCATTAATCATTCTTTTTATATCTTGAAAATGTTCATCAGGCATCATATGATGAATCCCAACCTGAGAATCATAAGTTATTGAATAATTAGATACATCACTTAATATATATACATCCTTTCCCCTAATAGATTCTTCAAATGTACATTTACCTTCTCCATTATTAAATCTAACTAAATTAGGAGCAACAATATAATCTATATTAGTACCTTTTATTCTATTAATATTATCATTCACTTTTGTTCCAACTTCTTTAAAATTATCTGGAACTATTAATCTTAAATTATTTCTTCTTTTAATATTAATCGATTTTAAAAACAACTTTAATCTACTCATAAAACCTCCACCTATCTACAAATAGATTGTATAACATTAAAAATATTAAAGTCAACAAAAAAGACTATTTATTTTGAAAATAGTCAATTTTAGTATATAATATCAACCGTTTTGTAACTATTAGTTATTTATGAGTAATTACTTTTCTTAACTTATTTTGTGTAAGAGGTTTTTCTATATAATAATCTGCAACACACATAAACTTTTCTTTCAAATCATTACTACTTGAAAGAATAATAATAGGGATATTTATTTTTAACTCATACTTAATAATATTACATAACTCTATTCCATCCATACCTTCTTTATATAAATAATTAGTAATTATGTAATCATATTTATTTAGTTTTAACTTACATAATAAATCATTAGAATTACTAACTATATCTACATCATATCCAAGTTTATTTATTATCTCAACAGTATTAGACATACTAAATTTGTCATAATCTCCAAGCAAAATCTTACCCTTATATTTCTTTTTTACATAACCATTTTTTAAATAATCAATTTGATATTTATCAACATTAACTAATATTTCGTTATCCTTAAGTATTTTTCTATTAATATTTTTTTGTCTATTAATTTCCACATTTTCTCTATAAATTATATATAACAATATAAATAAGATTATAAATAAACCTATTAAAACAACACAATACATAAAGTACTCCTCTATACCAACTATAAGACGTGGCTTGATCATTATATCATATTTTAGACTATTTCCCGACAATTTTATTAAATTTTTTAAACTAGGCTGTGTTCAAGCAATTGACTGATGTAACAATATAAGATATAATATTTCTAGCC
>CAMJTE010000025.1 GCA_946408655.1 uncultured Caryophanales bacterium
AGAGAGTCGATTGTCCATTAGGACAATCGAGGTCTTGACCCGGGGAGTATTCATTCCAAACAGATTTAGTATTAATTCTATTCCAAAGTATATTAGTAATACATTTAATAATTTAGATGCTTATATTAAGGGTTTTAAAAGTAATGTAGATAGTGATTATAAAGATGGTAAAAAAGTATTAAGTGTTGATAATCATACCGTACTTAAAAAGTGTCCACATATAGGATGTGGACTTAAGTATAATGAGGTAGAAAAAACATGGGATTGTCCATGTCATGGTTCTAGATTTAGTATTGATGGTAAATGTATATGTGGTCCTGCCAATAAAGGTATTAGTACTAGTAGTGATAAATAAGTTTTGACTAATTCGAAGTATTGTTTTCGCTTCTTCGGAGTACAAAGAATAAAAACTTGACTTTTTCGGAATTTAAGCATAAAATTATATCAGATGGAGTTGATTTTATGTTTAAAAGAGAAGCAGCAGAAACTGTAAAACAAATTTCTGATACATTTAGAGTTCTACTTGTAACAGGACCAAGACAAGTTGGTAAAACAACTCTATTAAAAGAGTATATGCCAAATGATATGAACTATGTTACTCTAGATGATAAAGTAATGCGTGAACTAGCTAAAAATGATCCTAAATTATTTCTTGAGGAGAACCCATGGCCGCTTCTTATTGATGAAGCACAGTATGCACCAGAACTGTTTCCTTATATAAAAATGAAAGTTGATGAGCAAAACATAAGGGGAATGTACTGGCTTACAGGTTCTCAACAGTTTAAACTTATGAAGAATGTTAAGGAATCTCTTGCTGGTAGAGTAGGAATTGTTAAGTTAAATAGTTTTACGTACACTGAAACTAAAATGAAAGAGAATAAAGATATATTTAATCCACTAAATATGAAAGAAAATGAGAATATTGATGTTAATGATATATTTAACTTTATTTATAATGGAGGAATGCCAGAATTATATAATATTCCAAATATGAATCGTAATCATTTCTTTGATGCATATATAGATACATATTTAACGCGTGATGTTAAAGAACAATTAGACATAAAAGATGCAGAAGAGTTTAAAAAATTTATGATATCTGTTGCAACACGTACGGGAGAACAATTAAATTATTCATCAATAGCAAGTGAATTAGGTGTTAGTGATAAGACAGTAAGAAGTTGGTTAAATGTACTTATCGCAAGTGGAATTGTATATTTATTAGAACCTTATATGAACACAAAACTAAAAAGAGTAACACACATGCCAAAGATAATTTTTATGGATACAGGTTTATGTAGTTATCTTGCAGGATGGGATAGTGCGAAAGATTTACAAAATAGTTCTGTATCTGGTCATTATTTGGAAACATTTATAGTTAGTGAGATATTGAAAACATATAACTCTAAAGGTATAGAACCAAATATATATTATTATAGAGATAAAGATAAAAATGAAATAGATTTAATATTTAATCGTAATAATAAACTATATCCTTTTGAAATAAAGAAAACTGCTATGCCGACTAAAGCAATGATATCAAATTTTAAATTTTTAGAAAAAAGTGGAAAAGAATTAGGTAGTGGTGGAATAATATGCTTTTATGAAAAATTAATGCGTATAGATGAAAAACATTATATTATTCCAATATCTAGTGTTATAAATAATTAAAAAAATGTAATTTATTTTAATATTACGTTTTTTCTTATTCTAGAGTATAAAATTTTCTATATTTTAAAATTTTCTTGTAGTATTTAATATTCTGTTAAAATTAGTAATTAATATTTAAAAAAAGTGTGTTTGACTCTGGTCATTAATCATGATATTACTAATCTTGGTGGTGATATTATGGATTACTATATTAGTATAAAGGAATTACTAATAAATAATGAATTAACTCAAAAAGCAAAAGATTATTCCAAAAACAAGAGTGATTTAAATACTTATTATGAGGTGGGAAAGTTACTAAGTGTAGCAGGTAAACATTATGGTGAAGGAATTGTTAAAGAATATTCTAAACGTTTAATCAATGAAGTTGGAAAAAAATATGATGTCGGAACTTTATGGCGAATGAGGCAGTTCTATTATATGATTGAAAAAGTCGCTCCACTGGAGCGAGTTTTATCATGGAGTCACTATAAATTATTAATTCCATTAAAAGATAGCGATAAAATTAAATATTATATAATTCAATGTAAAAATAGAAATTTATCAAAGCGCGACTTGGAAAAGTGTATTAAAAACAAAGAATACGAAAGATTAGATGAAAACACAAGAAATAAGATAATTAATAATGAATCAGTTAAATTAATTGATACGGTAAAGAATCCAATACTTATTAAGAATGCTGTTGGTGTAGAAGATATATCGGAACGTATGTTACAGAAACTAATTTTAGAAGATATCCCATCTTTTTTAGATGAATTAGGAGAAGGATATTGCTTTATAAAAATGAATATAAAATTAAATTAGGTAATAATTATAATTTTATAGACTTATTACTGTTTAATATCAAATTTAATTGTTATGTAGAAGTTGAATTAAAAGTAACTGAGCTAAAAAAAAGAACATATAGGGCAAATAGATATTTATATGAATTATATAGATGAGAATATTAAAACAGTAAATCAAAATAAAACTATAGGAATAATTATAGTTAAAGAAAATAATCAGTTTGTAATAAAATATAAAACTAATAAAGGAATACTATCAAGAGTATATGAACTAATATAAAAAATGTAATCATCGTTTTATTAACTATTTCTTTATCTTAGGTAGTTTTATCTTCATATTAGGAAATGCTTTTGCAATCCTTCTATAGATAATAGATTTATTGAGTAATACTTCTCTTACTTTCTTAGTTATTTCATCTGTTGAATCTATTTTAATATTTTTACATATTCCTTTCGTTTTAGAAACTATATTAAATGATAATGATAAGTCAATTAATATTATTGTAAGAAGAATAATAGATATAATTATTAATACAGTGTTAGGAATTAAATTTACAAAATATATAACAGATGGATTAAGTATGTAAAATACAAATGTACCAATTATGCCAAAAGGTATCATTGTTTCGAGACATATTCTACCATTAATATTAAACTTTCTGTTAGAATAATCCCACCATCTGTTTTTAAATAGTAGTTCCATTATCAAACTAGTCATATATTCAAGTATGGAACATATAATTATTGACATTGCAAATAAGATTATGGGATCGTTTTTATACTTTGTTAGTAATAGTATAATTAGTATTACTCCAAATCCATATATCGGACAGTAAGGTCCAATAAGAAATCCTCGATTTGTAAATTTATTAGTTTTGAAATAACAGTATAATGATTCCATTATCCACCCTAGAAATGAATAAATAAAGAATAGAAAAAACAAAACATATATATTGTGCATAACTTCACCATAATCATTATACTACATAATTCTAGAAATTTCTTAAAAATATAAAAATTTAATTTATTTTTGTAGGTATTTATGTTATAATTCTATTATGTGAAGAATAGGAGGAGTTATATGACTTTAACTTTTGATTCAGTTGTTAAGTTTATAAGAATGATAGTAGATATGTTACTACTATGGTTAATATTATATTATGTTTTAAAAAGTCTTAGTAAAAATGTTAAGATGGCAATGTTATTTAAGGGAATATTCTTTGTAGTTCTTTTAAAACTTGCTAGTGATTTCTTTGGGCTTGTTACAATAGGGTTCTTACTTGATTATGTAATAGAGTGGGGAATACTTGCTTTAATTGTTATATTTCAACCAGAAATACGTAATGTACTTGAAAGACTTGGACGTAGTCAATTACTTGGTAGACATAAAGTATTATCTGTTGATGAGCGAGAAAGAGTTGTATATGAGATTGTAAGTGCGATGGATAATTTAAGAAAAACAAGAACAGGTGCGCTTATAGTTATTGAACGTGATAATAGTTTAAATGATTATATTGAAAAATCGCAAAAAATATATGCAGCAGTATCATCAACGTTATTACAATCAATATTCTTTCCAAATAACCCTCTACACGATGGTGGAGTAATAATTCAAGGAGATCAGATTACTAGTGCTTGTGCGGTATTTCCAACTAGTGATAATGCTCGCATTAGTAAAAGATTAGGTACTCGTCATCGTGCGGCTTTAGGAATTGCCGAAATTACTGACTGTATAGCATTAATAGTATCAGAGGAAACTGGAAGACTTTCTCTTGCAATTAATGGAGAACTTAGATATAACCTTACTATAGATGAAGTAAAAGTAACTTTACTTGAAGAGTTAGGTCCAAAAAAATCAATAGTTATTGAGGAGGATGATTCAAGTGAAAAAATTTAAGAACATTGCAAATGCAATTGCGAAATTATTAGATAAGTTAATAGTTACTCCTCTTACTAAGTTAATAGTTAAGATTACTGGAAATAAAAATACTAATGGTAAGTTATTTGAATCATTACTTGCTAAACCTACTGCGCTACTTTTCATATCTTTATTCTTTGCTATAGCCTTATTTATAATGGTAGATCAGAAGATAATTAGATTTACTGATAATGGTGCGGAAGTATTTAAAGGACAGGCTGTAAATGTAGTATATAATGAAGAAGCATATGTAGTAGAGGGGTTACCTGATACTGTTGATGTTACATTAATTGGTAGTAAGGCTGATTTATATATAGCTAAACAATCTTCTAATCATAGTGTTACTGTTGATTTAACGGGACTTGAACCTGGTACTCATAAAGTTAATATTGAATACGAAAAAGGAAGAAACGATATAGAATATAGTGTTAATCCTTCGGTTGCAACTGTAATTATATATGAAAAGGTATCTGATTCACGTACACTTACTTATGATATATTAAATGAAGAAAAACTTGACAAGAAGTATGTAATTGATAGTGTAAATCTAAAAACAGATACAGTAACTATTCGTGGACCACAATATAGATTAGATGAAGTAGCTGCGGTTAAAGCATTAATTGATGTAAGTGACCTGCCTAATGTTGAAGTAGGAAAACAGACTATTGAAAATGTCAAACTTAAAGCATATGATAAATCTGGTAATGTAGTTGATGTTGAATTTGTTCCAGAAACTATTAGCGCGGACGTTGAAATATCTGCACCAAGTAAAGAAGTTAACTTGAACTTTGTTCCAACTGGTTCTATGCCTTTTGGAAAAGCTATTAGTTCGTATAATTTATCATCTAATAAAGTTATGGTATATGGTTCTAATAATGTTATTAACAGTATTAATGGAATTGATATTAAAGTAGATGTTTCTAAACTTACTAGTGATACTACACTTGATGTAGATATTCCAAAACCAACTGGTGTTAAATCTATGAGTCAAAATTCTATTAAGGTTAAAATATTTGTTACTGATGTTGCAACTAAGTCAAATATTCAATCAGTAAATATTACTGGTATTAATACTCCAGAAGGTATGGTTGCTCAACCTATAGATGAGGCTAATGGAGTAATTGAAGTTGAGGTTAAGGGTGCACAAAGTGTAATTGATAGTGTTCAAGCATCTGATATAACTGCTTATGTTGATTTAAAAGGATTATCCGAAGGTCAGCATGAGTTAAATGTCGAAGTAAAAGGCTCTAATCCTCTTGCAACCTATGTTGCTAAAAAGACTAAGGTTACAATCAATTTAACTAAAGCAGGATAAAAAAATAAGCATTCGTATGAGTGCTTTTTTAATGATTTTCTATATGATTAAAAAGTAGTCCAATATTAATTAATCCTGTTATACCTACGATAGAATAGATAACTCTAGCAAGCATATCAGAACCTAATATTGCTTCTACTAAATTAAAATCAAATATTCCAATTAATCCCCAGTTTAATGCACCAATAATGGTAAAAACTAAGCAAATCTTTTGTAGTGTTTCCATAATATTCTCCTTTCAGTTATTAATATCTTATCCAAATTTTAGTTATTTATACATAAATTAAAAAAAATAAAAATATAATTAATTGAGATTGAGGTGAATATGAAAAAAATATTTTTTGTTTTACTTTTTGTTATTATACTTGCAGGATGTGGTAATAATAATAAAGAGACTATACTTAAAAAATGGAGTAAGAAGGTAGATGGTATGGATAGTTATTTAATGAAAGGAACATTAGAGATTTATAGAAATGAAGATTTATACACATATGATGTTGAATCTGCATATTTAAAAAAAGATAAATTTAGAGTAGGACTAACCAATAAGACTAATAACCACGAACAAATAATATTAAAAAATGATAAAGGTGTTTATGTTATGTCATGTAAAAGTACTAAATTATTATAGTTAATTGATTAAAAAGGAAAATAGTTATTAATGTCTATTTTCCTTTTTAAGTGTTTTAACATTTTCTAATTCATTATGTTCATTTAATGCAAGAGTTGCTAAATCAAGCGTATTAAAATATTCTATACCATATGTAGTTTCTTCGTGTTCAATATAATCTTTAAAACTTATTAGTTTAATCTCTTCAAGTATATCTTCACAAATTCTTTTATCTTTTGGTAAAATGTATGAATAACCAATTGTTACTCTTTTGTTGTTATCATTAGATATTTGAAAAGCTAATTCTTTAAGATATAGTAATTCATCTTCTTGATATTGTTCACTACTGTAAAATAGTATTAAATCGTAATCAATTTCTAATTGGTTTTTATACATTTCTAAATATGTCGTACTTTCTCCATTAACTTTTAATTCAAGATTTTTATAATAATCACTTAGTCCTTGTAATTCTGTCCAATATGCATTATGTGATAATAGTAGTACTTTTAATATATTACCATTGTCTAATTGCATTGTAAAATATTCATATCTTTTCATATAGTTCCTCCTTGGCAATATATTATAATTAAGTAGAATTATAAAATCAAGTATTTATTCCTTAACTTCAGGCATAGGTAAATCGAAACTAACATGATTATATTGTTCTATATTTTGTTCCTTACATAATTCACTATATTTATCATCCCAAGATAATTTGTAAGAATTATTAATATCTAATCCTAATATACTTATCCATTTTTTTACTACTTCACTAGGATTATTAGTAATACTTTTATTCTCTATTTCTAGTGCAATACCAAAAGGATATTCATCAACTGCAATTTCTATTTCATCATTTACAAATAGAGTACTATATCTTTCATAAGATTCAACAGATTTCATTTTTATCACATTATTTATAAACATTAAACTATCATATTCATTATAGTTGATATTTACTTCAACTTCTTCTTCCTTATTTACACCATCACTATTACAATTTGGAATTCTTCTTTTCCAACTTATTTTACATTTGCTTATCTTCTTATTTTTAGTTATTCTAATTCTAAATCTACCATCTATTTCTTTAGAATAAAAACTAATATTATTACTTGGATGATCAAACTGAGTAGTTTTTTCATAATATCTATCTTCCATTACAATACCTTTTATATTTTTTAATTTATCAACTAAATCATTAAATTTGTTTGTATTAAAATAGTATCTTGCTTCATATTCCATAGTACCACTCCTTTAAACAATTATACTAATAATTATTATGCTTGTAAATGATAGGATTAATTTTTTGAATGGTGTGTGATAAAAAAGAAGTAAAGTTCAAATTGATTAACTTAGATTGAGCTTTTTTATATCTTGGTATGCTCTAATCCATAATTTTTTCAAATCATCATAAACAATATAATCAATGACTTTATCTATATTAATCCAAATTACTTCAGTAATTTCTGATTCTTGTTTAACAATGTTATTTGCGTCATTTGTAGTTGCAACAAAATATACTACTTCCTTTATAGTTTCATCATTTATTGGATAAGTCATTGAATAACGATGGTTATTAACTATATTAACATCTATATTAGTTTCTTCTTTTGTTTCTCTAATTGCAGTATCAATTTCTTCTTCTTTATCTTTCATATGTCCTTTAGGAAAATTATAATTACCGCTATTTTTTTGTTTAACCATTAATACTTTATTATCTTTAATTGTTATAGTTCCACAAGATTTTTCTTCTTTCATATATATTCACATCCTTTTTATAAATTATACTATATGTTTCATTTTAAAACAATTGTAAAAAATTGTTATAAATGCTAAACTTTTTGTAAGGAGGTATGTGTATGAGACATCCAAAACAAGTTTTAGTATTTTTGTATAGAAAAAATATGAATGATGAATATGAATATTGCATATTTCATAGAAGTGACCATGATATGTGGCAAGCATTATCAGGTGGAGTAGAAGATGACGAGATACTAGATGAAACAGTTAAAAGAGAGATTAATGAGGAAACCGGATTAGTTGTTGATAACGTTTATCAGCTATCTTCAATATCATCTATTCCTGTAGTTAATATTACAGGTAAATTTACATGGTGTGATGATGTATATGTCGTAACTGAATATACATTTGGTGTCAATGTTGATAATGTAGATATTAAACTATCTAATGAGCATAAAAGCTATGAATGGTTATCATATAGTGATGCACGTAGTAAGTTAAAATATGATAGTAATAAGACTGCTTTATGGGAACTTAATGAAAGATTAATTAGAAATAATTTAAAATAACCTAAATAAACTGAATTAATTGTGCAAATTAGTTCAGTTTTTGTTTATAAAAAAAAATATTTATTTGCATATTCTATCTTGAGGTGCAAAGTGGATAAATATACTGTTAATAATCATTTCGATAGCGATAAAGATAATTTATGTGAAATAATAAAAAAATATATAATTAATAATATGGAGAATTATGAACTATAAAGTAGGAATATATTTAAGATTATCTAGAGAAGATGATGCATTAGGTGAAAGCGGAAGTATCTCTAATCAAAGGGATTTATTACTTAATTATATTAAAGATAATAATTTGTGTTTTGTTAGTGAATATGTAGATGATGGTGTATCTGGTACTACTTTTGATAGAGTAGGTTTTAACAGTATGATTAAGGATTGTGAGTTAAAAAAAATAAATATGATTATAACTAAAGATACATCTAGATTAGGTCGTGATCATATTGAATTTGGTTATTATGTCGAAAGATATTTTCCAGAACATAATATTCGTTATGTAGCAGTTAATGATGGTATTGATACATTTAATAATAATAGTGCGAATGATATGTTGGTGTTTAAAAGTGCATTTAATGATATGTATGTAAAAGATATATCTAATAAATTAAGAAGTGCTTTATATACAAAAAAGAGAAATGGTTGTTTTGTAGGAGCATATGCTCCGTATGGTTATATTAAAGATATTAACGATAAACATCAACTCTTAATTAATGAATCTGAAGCAGTTATTGTAAGAAGAATATTTAGAATGTTTATAAATGGTATTTCTTTAAATGGAATATGTGATAAATTAACTAATGAGAATATAAAAACACCAAGTATTTCAAAAAATATGAATATAGGATGTACTAATTATCATTATGGAGTATGGTCAACAAGAACGGTTGCAGATATACTTAAGAATCCTACATATATTGGTAATCTTACACAGTGTAAGCAAAAGAAGGTAAATTACAAGTCTAAAAAAAGGATACATAATGATAAAAGTAATTGGATTATATCGGTAGGAGCAGTTCCTAAAATAATTGATGAAGATACATTTGCTCTTGCACAAGATATGTTTAAAAGCAATAGAAATAGAGGTAATAGTGATAGTATTACTAGTAGTTTATTGTTGCGTGGCTTAGTATATTGTAAGGAATGTAAACACACAATTGGATTTAGAGCGCAAAAACAGATTACTAAAAAAAATGGTGAAGTAATAAGAATATATGGTAATTGCAATTATTGGTCTAAAAGAAAGAAATTAGGTAAATGTACTCCTCATAGTATTAAGTATAGTGATATAGAGAATATAGTTTTATCTAATCTGAAAAGTATATTTAATCAATACATAAATAGTAATGATATAGTAACTGCAATCAAGAAAGAAGATAGATATAGAAATAAACTAGATAGATTATATAATAATGCAAGAAAATTAGATAATGATATTAAGATTATTAATAAGAAGTGTGATAGTTGCTATAATGATAAGTTAGATGGTATTATCACTAGTGATATGTATAAAAGAGCTTACAATAATTTTTTAATAGATATTAAAAGGTGTGAAGAAGAAAAAAATGAATGTATAAAGCAGATAGATGATTTAAAAAAAGATAATGGTAATATTAATTATAAATGTATTGTTGATAATTTATTAAAACTCAATAATCCTCCTAGGAGTTTAATTGCAACTCTAGTTAACAAAATAGAGATTAATGAGGATAAAAATATAGATATTTATTTTAAGTTTAAAGTGTAATCATAAAACTGAAAATGTAAGAGAATTTTTACATTTTCTTTGTAATTAATTGGATTAGTGGTATAATATAATTGTTTATAGAAAAGAAGATATTGTGTTTATTGTATATGTATTGGAGGTAAAAAATGAAAGAACAAAAATTGGATACAATATCAAATTTATTTGAGGGGATTCAAATTAGAAGTATTTGGAATCCTGACGAGGAAGAATACTATTTTAGCATCGTGGATGTTATAGGTGCATTAACTAATGCAACTATACCAAAACGATATTGGAGTGATTTAAAAAAGAAACTAACTGATGAAGGAAGTCAACTGTACGATAAAATCGTACGTTTGAAAATGAGGGCAGTAGATGGCAAATTAAGGGAAACAGACACATTAGATACTGAAGGAATATTTAGATTGATTGAGTCTGTGCCGTCGCCTAAAGCAGAACCATTTAAGATGTGGCTTGCAAAGTTAGGTAAAGAGAGGATTGATGAAGTATTTGAGCCTGAAATTGCAATTAATCGTGCAGTAACCTATTATCGTAATAAAGGTTATACTGATGAATGGATTAAGAAAAGGTTAATGGGCATCGTTGATAGGTTTAAGCTAACTGATATATGGAAAGAAGGTGGCATTGATAAACCTTCCCACTATGCAATGCTTACTAATGAAATATATAAAAGTTGGTCTGGTATGAAAGCAAGTGAGTATAAAGCATATAAAGGGCTTAGAAAAGAATCATTAAGAGATAACATGACTGATATTGAGATTGCTTTAACTGACTTAGGCGAAATCGCAACTCGTGATATAGCTTCTTCTGAACACCCAAAAGGATTTAGGGAAAATATGAGTGTTGCTGCGCGTGGGGGTGATGTTGCTAAAGATGCAAGAAATTCTTATGAAAAGGCAACAAAAAAATCTGCTATTTCAAACAAGAATGCATTAAACTATAAATATATTGATGATCTTAAAAAAATAGAAAACAGATAAGTATTAAGATACTATAAAAATTTAATACTTTGGTGAGTTATAGTAGTAACTCCTTCATTAAATAAAAGTTTTAAGTTTCAAAGTGAGTGGCCATATAATAACTCTCAAATATATTTGTTGCAACCGCTTCTTATTGATTTGAAGAATGATGATAAATATACTTTTGAAGAAAAAGATGGTAAATATATCTTTAGCGCTAAAGTTAATTACATTAATGATAAAAATTTAACTAAAGAAAAGATATATTTAGATAAGAATCTAAATTTAAAGAAAGTAGAAGTACTTGATGATAATGATGATGTTATCATGCGACTTAAAGTTACAAAGATCGATACTAATAATAATTTTGATGATAGATACTTTGATTTAGACGATTCTTATAATAATAATAAGTTTAAAGATAAGAATAAGAGTGATAGTAAAGAGAATGATAATACTTCTAAACCAGATTCTAATGAAAGTAATAATTATAAAAACACTACTAATAATGATAAATATAATACAGAAGAACAAAAGGAAAGTAATAATACAACATCAACAACTAGTAAAGTAACAGACGTCCTATATCCAATGTATGTTCCAGTTGATACCTATTTAGATACGCAAGATGTTGTATCTCTTGATAATGGTACTCGAACTATACTAACATTTTCCGGGGATAGTCCATTTACCTTTGTACAGTCTCCAGTAGATAGCGAAACTATTGACTATTTAAATGGAGATCCATATCTTGTTGCCGATACTGTAGGTGCGGTATCTGATAAATCAGTAGCATGGATTAGTAATGATAGAGAATATTATTTAACATCTACTAGTGTTAATGCTGATGAATTATTATTAATTGCTGATTCACTTAGTGTTGCTGAAGTTGGTAAGTAAAAGATTAGAAATAGTCTTTTATTTTTATATAAATTTACAAAAGTGTGAAATAAATATTATAATTCTATAAAAAAATGTGTCAAAATATTTGATTGTTTATGTAAAAGTGTGATATAATGGCGTAAAAGGGATGATAATATGAAGAGATTTATAACAGAGAAACTTATTAAATGGAAGAATGATAAGAGCAGAAAACCGCTTATATTAAAAGGTGCACGACAAGTTGGAAAGACTTATGTTTTGAAAGAGTTTGGAGTGAATTATTATGAAAGTATAGCTTATTTCAATTTTGATTACGATGATACTTTAGCTACTTTATTTGAGCATACAAAAGATCCTATAAGAATTATTGAACAGTTATCTTTGGTAATTGGGAAAAAAATCAATCCAATAACAACATTAATAATCTTTGATGAAATACAAGAATGTCCTAACGCTTTAAATTCATTAAAGTATTTTTGTGAAGAAGCAAATGATTATCATATAGTTGCAGCAGGTTCACTACTTGGAGTGAAATTATCAAAAGTATCTTTTCCAGTAGGAAAAGTTGATTTCTTATCTATGTATCCAATGACGTTTAGTGAATTTCTAATTGCTGATAATAAAGAAAACTTAGTGAGTGTAATGAAAAAGACTAAGGATATTAAACAAATACCTGATGTATTTGTAACTGAGTTAATAGAAAAATTAAAAACATATTATATAATTGGTGGAATGCCTGAAGCAGTATATAGTTGGGTTAATGATAAAGATATTGAGAAAGTTAATACAATACAAAAAAATATTCTAATTGCTTATGAAGACGACTTTTCTAAACACACAGATGCAAAAGAAGCAAATAAAATGTCTTTGATTTGGAATGGAATACCATCACAACTTGCAAGAGAAAATAAGAAATTTGTTTATCAAGTTGTAAAAGAAGGGGCGCGTGCAAGAGAGTATGAGTCTGCTCTTAATTGGTTATGCGACGCCAATCTAATATCTAAGTGTTACTCAGTTAATAAATGTGCCTTTCCACTTAAAGCATATCAAGATTTATCAGCTTTTAAAATTTATTTGAATGATGTAGGACTTTTAAGAAGAATGTCAAATTTAGATAGCAGCATTATTTTGGAAGGTAATAAACTTTTTGAAGAGTTTAAGGGATCATTTACTGAAAACTATGTTGCAAATGTTCTAAGTTATTTACAAGATGAATCTTCATATTATTATACATTTGATAGATATGAAATTGACTTTGTGATTCAAAAGAAGAATAAAATAATACCAATTGAAGTAAAATCAAATAAGAGTACAAAACATAATAGTTTATCTAAGTATAATGAAATAAATGATAATGACATTTCTATTTTGGTTTCACAAAATAATTTAAGTAAAAATGGTAAAATCATTAATATACCATTATACTTTCTTGAATATATAGATAATTTAGATATAAATTACAAATAGTTTCTTACTGATTTACAATTAATATTATAAAGTGTTATAATGAATTCGGAGGTAAAAAACAATGAAGGGATATAATAATAATTTAATAACTGATGATGACTCATTTAAAGTAAAGAATGTAATTATAATTATTCTAATAATTATGGTTGTGCTTGTATCTTTTTATTTCATAACTAAATATGTATTAGAACACAAGAAAGACAATACTCCAGTAGTAGAATCTGTGATTGATAGAGAAAAGATTATGTTTGGACAGATATTTAGTAGAAGTGACTCAGAATACTATGTTATTGCATATAATGAATCTGGTAAATTTAAAGATATTTATAATAAATATATTGATAAATATAATTCTAAAGATAGTCATATTAAGTTTTATGAAATTAATTTAGATGATGCTTTTAATAAAAATTTTGTATCTAATAAAAGTAATATTGTAGAAGATATTGATAATCTAAAAGTTAGTGGTGATACATTATTTAAAATTAAAGATAAAAAGATTGAACTTTATAAAGAAGGTACAAGTGATATAAGTAGTTATCTTAAAGAAATTAGTGCATAGTCACTATTTTTTTGTTTATATTAATAATGGTGATTTAATGAATATAGTATTACTATGTATAGAAATATTTTTTGCTCGTATTATAGATGTATCACTTGGTACCATTAGAACTGTAATAGTTGTAAAAGGTAAAAACTTAGTAGGAAGTATACTTGGTTTTTTTGAGGTTACAGTGTGGTTTTTAGTAGTAGAACAAGCATTAACTACAAGCAATAATAATATATTTATTGTATTTTCTTATGCATTGGGATTTGCAACCGGTACATATATAGGTGGAATTCTTTCTAGAAGACTTGTTAAATCAAAGTATGAAGTACAAATAATTACTGATAAAAATGTACAGAAAATGATAGATTTAATTAGAGAATCTTCTATGGCTGTATCTATATTAAAACTAGAAGGAAAGAATAAAAACAAATACATGCTTTTTGTTGAAGTAGATAATAATAAAATTAAAGAGCTATCATCTATCGTTAAAAGTGTAGATAATAAAGCATTTATGGTGGTTAACGAAACTATGTTTGTTCATAATGGATATTTTGGTCTTAATAAGTAAATGTTTAATATAATATAGTATGAAGAGTATTATAAAAGATATCCTTATAGGTTTTGTAATTGGATTAGGTAAAATTATACCAGGTGTAAGTGGTAGTGTTCTTGCAATAACTCTAGGTGTATATGAAAGACTAATTAAGTCAATAAACAATATATTTAAAGAAATTAATAACATATATTACTTAAGTAAAATAGGCATCGGAATAATTATATCTATTGTCTTTTTTAGTCGTATAATTACTTATTTACTTTCTAATTATTATACATATACTATATTTATATTTGTTGGCTTAATATTAGGTAGTATGGAAAGTATTACTAAAAATACTAAGTTGAAATATTGGTATCTAACACTTCTCTCTTTTTTTATAATAGTCTTATTTGGATTAATTAATATAAATAGCGGTACTGATTCTAATATAACTATTTATTATTTACTAAGTGGTTTTATAGAATCAGTATCATCAATAGTACCTGGTGTAAGTGGTACTGCACTACTTATGTTAATAGGAACTTATTCTTCTGTTATAGATATATTTTCTAATATATTAAGTGTTAATTATTGGATTAATAATATTGGTTTTATTATTCCTTTTATAATAGGTATATTATTAGGACTTATTGTATCGGTTAAATTAATTAGTTTTCTATTTACTAAGTATAAAATAGAAACCTACAACGTAATACTAGGATTACTAATAGGAAGTATTTTTATTATGCTTAAAAGTTGTACAAATAATGCGAGTTCTATAATTATTAGTACAATATTACTAATAATAAGTTATATTTGTATAAAAAAAGTTAATCATTTCTTTTGATTAACTAATATAATTACACATAGTCCAATAATCATAAAACCTATTCCCATTAGGTTAAAACTTGTATCATTTAATATAATTAAAGCAGCTACAATTAATATTATTCCAATTATTACCCAAAATGTAATCTTATTTTTCACTTGGACCATCTCCTTTTAAGTTTAAATCTACTGTATGTTTTGGCTTTCTTTTTTCTACAGGTAATGTTTCAATCCACTTTTTACCATCCCAATGTTTTAAACAATTAGGACCATACCACTCTTTTAATACTTTTTCTATATTGTTATATGAATAGAATTTCCTTCCTTCGAATTCATATTTTTTAAACGGTAGAATATCTTCTTTTAAGAAAATTGGTTCATGCATAAACTTTTCCCAAGGAACAGATATAGGTTGACTAATAAGCTTGCTATTTTTATATTTTCTAGAGTATCTATTGGAAAACCATACAACAAATTTTTTTAAATGAATTGGATTTATATGTAGATTATCAAGTAATACTAAAATTGGCATAACAAGTTTGATAACAGTTCTATTTAATTCATCAATAAATTTATTTTCACAGATATTATCATATATAATAACATCTACAAATATTCCATCTCCGCTTTTGCACCTATTCTTAAGCAAAAAATTTGCTTCTTTAATATAAGTACCTTTTTTTCTTACTTTCATCGTAGGACCGTTTATTACATTAAATCTCTTATCAGTTTCAAAACATTGAAAATAAAAATCATCACTTAAATCTTTCTTTAGTGCATCAATAAATCTATTCCAATCTTTTCTTTCTACACATACATCAATATCATCATCCCATGGAATAAATCCTTTATAGTTTACAATTCCTAGTGCAGAACCAGCCATAAGTCCATATTTAATATCATTTTTTTCACATACTCTGTGTATCTCATCCATAATAGATAATACTTCTAACTGCAAATCTCTTACAGTTATTTTATTTTTACCATCATCTTTTAAAATGTATTCCTCACGTTCTAAAATTCGATCATTCATGTACTTCACCATTATCATTTTACTAAAAATGTATAAAATAATCAATTACTCTAGGTTATTTATTCACACCATATTAATCAATTTGAATATCTTATATTAGAAAATAGGAGGGATGTTATGAATTGTGGAAATAATAATGATAATGAATCATGCCGTTGCATAGCGGAAATACTTACTGTTATAAATGTTTTACAACAAAATGCAAATTGTGGGGATTCTTGCCTTGAAACATGTGATAGAGGTTTTCTTGGGTGCAACACTACAACTTTAGGTTGTAACACTAGACCAGTAGTACTTTATACATGTGCAGGAAATGGTACACCTTGGAGTATGCCAACAACTCGTGAAAATGTAGTATGTGGAGATGAAGGTGTAGTATGTTCTAGTGTATTTAGAGTAGAGAAAATAGATGGTTGTTGCGCTACATTTAGAGTACTTGCAGAAAACACTGATCCTGCTACAAGTGCGACAATACCATATGTTGCAACTAATTCATTCTTTACAATGAATCTAAATTGTGTATGTGCACTTAGATGTTTACCAGACACATTTGTAGAATGTATTTAAAAGACTTCGGTCTTTTTTTGTCTTTGCTAATAAAGCCACTTGACGTACATAAAAAAGTACGTTATAATATAGTAAGTGAGGTGAAAAAATGGAGATAATAAACGTTACAAATGCACGACAAAACTTATTTCAATTAATATCGGATGTTAATAAAGGTTTTAATCCAATTAATATTGTTAACAACAAAGGTGATGATGCTGTTTTGGTTTCGGGTGATGTATGGCGAGATATTGAAGAGACTATTTATTTAAATTCAATACCAGGTTATGTTGATTCTGTTAATGAAGCATTAAAAGATGATAAAAGTAAGTGCAGTGTTTATAAAAAAGGTGAAAAATGGTAAGTGAATATAAAATAATGTTTTCTAAGCTTGCAGACAAGGATAAAAAACTATTAAAACAAGCTGGATTAGAAGATAAGACAAAGAAACTACTTGATATAATTGCTGATAATCCATACCAAATTCCACCATCATATGAAAAATTACGTGGCAATTTAGATGGACTATTTTCAAGAAGGATTAGTTTACAACATAGATTAGTTTATAAGGTATATGAAGATACTAAGGAAGTTTTTATAGTAAGAATGTGGTCACATTATGATAAGGTTCAATAGGTAGACCTTTGGCCTTTTTTTACATTATTATGTTGTATAATATATATTATAAGGTAGGTGATAATGTGTATTATGATTTAACAAAACAAGAATACAAAAAGCACGAATCAGAGTTTAAAAAGAAATATATTGGTAAGACTTTATTTACTAGGTGGCTTGCATCATATATAGTATTTATAGTATTTGTCTTTGAAATTGTATTTGGTTTGATACTTGATTATATAAATAACATTCCTATAAAGCTAGATATGGTGGATATATTTTATATTGTTGGAATATTATTAATTGGTATTATAACTGTTTTATATCAGATAGAGTATAGAAAAGAATTAAAGGATTACATAATTACTAAAGGTAAAAAGTAGTCCTTTTTAATTTGACAAAGATATAATGTTGTGCTAATATAAACGCTACAAGTGAGGGGTAATATGATAGATTTACACTTTGATTTACTAACAAAGTTGTATACTAGTTATTTAGAAAATGATTTTACTTTTATTGAAGAATTTAGTAAGAACTTTAATAAAGATAATGTTAGTGGAGTAATTGCTAATATGTGTTTTATGTCAAAAAAAGAAATGGAAGAAGAATATAGTAAGCATTATTTTGATGATTCAGTTAGTGTAGTTGAGATGTTTATGATATCAAAACAATTAATAGAAGAATATATAGATAGTGATATTAAGTATATTATGTCTATTGAAGGATGCGATTATGTAGACATTAATGACTTAGATACTTTAAAAGAGTTAGGTTTAAAAGCAATAGTTCCTGTATGGAATGAGAAAAATAGATATGGTTCAGGAAATAGAAGTGATATAGGATTAACTAAAGAGGGAGTTAAATTTATCTGGCATGCTTTTGAATTAGGTCTTGGTGTAGATTTATCGCATGCAAATAAAAAGACTTTTGATGATATTATCGATGTTGCGCGGATTGCTGAAAGTACTGAGTTAGAACCTATTATCTATGCATCACATTCTAATTGTTATAGTCTGTGTGATAGAGATAGAAACTTAACTGATGAACAACTACTCAAAATTAAAGAATTAAATGGTGTAGTTGGACTATTTTCTAATAGAGGATTTGTGTATAAAGATTCGTTTAAGAATAAGACTGATAATGAACTTGTTAAAAATAAGTATCTAGAACATATTAGGCATTTAGAAAACTTATTTGGTGGAATAGATAATATTTGTTTATCTACAGATGATATGACTTTCTGTGGTGATAAAGATTTAGATTATAACTTATGTCCGATATTTAATTATAGTACTATAAAGAAAGATTTGGTTACTTTATTAAGTAAGGAATATAGTAAAGAAGATATAGATAAATTATTATATGGAAATGCAATGAAATTATTTGATAGAATTAATAAAAAAGAAAGAGGTAATTATTATGTTAAAAGAAAATAGAGTAGATAAAATAATTAATAATTTAGTAGCTTGTGGTAGTGATATAAATGAACTTAAAAAAGTTAGAGATAAAGCTTTAGAACTAGTTAATAAAGATCGTAGTTTAAATGAAACAATGGAAAATATTGGTGCTAGTATAAAGGATAATACTGAAGAATTCTTATACGATACAAATAAAGATGGTGTAAGATATATTGAAGGTATTAGTACTAATGTATATGTAGCTGATTTTGATAAAGGAGATTCATCTATAAAAGTAATAGGTGGTAAAATTAAAAGAGATAATCCATCATTACTTGGTTATCGTATTATAGATAATGATACATTATTTGATGTTGCATCTATTACTAAGTTATATACATTAATATATGCTTATACTGTAGAAACATTAGGACTTGATTTAAATACTCAAGTTGGTATGATTGACTCTAGATACAATTTAGAAGACTTTACTATTAATGATTTAATTAGATTATGTGGAGAGATTATTACTGATGGAAGAGTTAATGATGCTAAAAATAGAGATGAAGCATATGCAATACTTAGAACTGCATGTTTAAAATCTAATAGTAGATTAGAGAATAAGTATACTGATATTGGTGCGATGATTATTGCGGATGTTGTAACTAGATGGTTAAATAACAAGTATAATACTCATTATACATTTGAAAAGTGGATTAATGATTTAGTATTTGAACCTATGAAATTAAAGAATACTATGTATAATCCTAATAAGGGATTTTTCAAAAATAAAAGTCACAATTTAATTAGCCCATGGAGTAATAACAA
>CAMJTE010000026.1 GCA_946408655.1 uncultured Caryophanales bacterium
GCCATATGTTTAATAAAAAAGAAAATTAAGTTACTATTCGCTAAATTACAATTTAATGAGCAGATCTTATAACGAGATTTGCTTTTCTTATGGTATAATTCAAAGATAAATAGTAATTTGAAAGGATGTGAATAATTTGAAAAAAATGGGAACTGGAATATCTTTATTGTTATTTGCAATTTTATTACAACTATGTAGTATAGGTTTAGAAATGCTTACACTTGGAATAGGTATCGTGGGTTTAATAATTTCATTTTTGGAAGCGCAGAACTCTAAAAAATAAATTACAATTTATTAATTATACATGATAGTATTAAAAATAATTATACAAATAAAATAATGGGTAAATTATACAAATAAAATAATGGGTAAATTTGACATTATATAAGTTTCTGATATAATAAATGGTAAATTTTCAAAGGGGATTAATATGAGTTAAAAAAATGAAATTATAGAAGAGAGAAAAAAACATTTAGGATTAAATGAAACTAATACTAAAATGATATATGATAAAATCATTAGTTATTACAAAAAAATTATAGTTCAAGCACCTAGAAATATAATTGATTATGTAATCGATATTACAATTTGCAATATGAATCAATATAATAGATTGGGAAAAATTGAAGATTTAAATAGAAATTGGGGAGATAGAAATATCTTTGTTGATTTAAAAAAATCTGTATTTTTAGGGCAACAAGTTGATGAAGAAAGTTGCATAGAAAGCAGTGATGAAGGAATATATTTTAGTGATATTTCAGACTTTAGTGATATTGAAAATATATCTTTTTCAATAAAAGAGATGATTGATTTATGTATGAAGGATGATTTTAGTATTAGAATCTTAAGCAAAGATGATAGTGAAAATCCATCTGCTATAGAGCTTGAACCACATAGAAAATTTGAAATGACTGAAGATATCAAAACATATTTAAATTCATTAAAATAGATTGAATTATTTTTATAAAAACGAATATAATAATATTGATATACTATTTGACATTTTGAGCGTTTTATAGTATATTATTATTGCATTGGAAATAATGTAATAATATGAAAATGTTCTCGCTCCCGGATGGTGCGAGTAATAAATTATTCCGGACGACAATGTTTCTCGCTCTCGGGTGGTGCGAGTAATAAATTATCCCGAACGAAAATGTTTTGAAAACTTTATCTAAAATGATAGAGTTTTCTTTTTATATATGGTATACTACTTATCGGAGCTGATAATCTATGAAAATTCAAACTGGGTACTTATATCATATAAAAGATGAATTCTTTAATGTTGTAAATGATGATAAATTAATGACAAATCACGAACGCGGAAAAAAAAGACCAACATATTTCACTATAAAAGATAGAGATATATTATGGTTTATTCCATTAAGTAGTAAAGTTGATAAATATAAAAAAATTATTGATAATAAAGTAAAAAAGTATGGTCGTTGTGATACTATACTTATTAGAGAAATTTTAGGTAAAGATTCTGCTATTTTATTACAAAATGCTTTTCCAACATTAGAAAAATACATAGATCATGCACATTTACTTGATAATGGAAAACCTGCTAAAGTAGTTGAATCACTAAAAGATGAAATATTACAAAACTTTAAATATTTGTTAAAATTAAAATCTAAAGGTATTAATTTATTTTTTACAGATATTGATAGCATCAAAGAAAAGATGATGGAAGAATTAAAATAATTAGTAAATCCATTATCTTTTTTTGTTTATTCTGCTTGTGTTTTTTCAAGTAAGCGATGGAAAGGAGGAAAACATGAACAAACTAGAAATGTATAAGAAGTTATCACAAGAAGATAAAGATAACCTAGTTATATATTCAATTTATAATGTAATATATGATGCAGCTAAAAATCATAATAGCAATATCTCTGATATAGAAGTGGATAAACTTGCTAATTTATCTTATGATATTTATCTTGATGACTCGACTTACGATTTTCCTTGGGATAGAATAACATATTTTATTGCAGATTGTTATTTAGAAGGAAATGCGTCTATTGATGTTATGGAAAGATGCGATTATGATGATATTTTAGATGCAATAGATAGTTATGATAGTAATTATGATTTTATTAGTAAAAATGAAGAAATAGAAAGGTAGTGATAGTATGGATTTTACTAAATTAAATACAGAGTTTGCTAATATGCAAACAACTATTGTTAAGTATCATAATGTAGTTAGTAAAATTGAATCAAAAATTAAATATAATTCAAAACTAATTAGTAAGTATGAAACTAAAGGAAAAAAATTAAATAATGTTGAAAAAGAATTAAGTAATTTATATATAAAACTATTAAAAAATGAAAATGACTTTTTAAAAACATTGATTACAGAAAATACTAAATCTAATAATAAATTAGAAAGATAGTAATGCCATTTAGTTATATCATTGTTTTAGTTATAGTAGTTTCAATAATTATATTTTTATATCTTATTGAGCCACTTATATCTAGACAAAAATTAAAGAATAATAATGAGCATGGTAGTGCTAGATGGGCAACGAAAAAGGAGATAGATAAGAAATTTAGAAAAGAAGAAGTTAGTAATATTAAAGAAAGTGGTTTTCCAGTATATTACTCTAAAAATAATAAATATGTGTGGTTTGATAATGAAACACCACATTGGATATATTTAGGCTCAACAGGTAGTGGTAAATCAGTTACTGCAGTAATTCCTGAATGTAGTTTTATTGCTACTGCTAAGGTTAAGAAAAGTGTCTTTATAACTGATCCAAAAGGAGAAATATTTAGTACAACTAGTAAAATGTTTCAAGATGAAGGTTATAATATATTAACTCTTGATTTTAGAAATCCTAGTTTATCTAATCATCTAAATATACTAGAGCCAATTATTCGAGAATATGAAGAATATAGTTATAATGATAAATTATCTATTAATGAATCTGATATAAAAAAGAAAATGAAATATCAGAATATTGCAATTGAACATCTAGCGCAAAGTAATCAGTTAATAGAGTCAATTTCAAAAATAATAATGGAAGATAAAACTGCAAAAGAGGCATTTTGGAATAATAGTGCGAGTGATTTATTATATGGAATAATTGCTTTATTTTTAGAAGAATATGCAGATGGTATGATTGATAGAAAAATGATTACTTTATCATCAATAAAAAAGTTTCAAAATAGTTCTATGACTGATAAAAATCAAAAATTATTAAAGAAGTATATTACTGAAAAACCTTATGGACTTAAAAGTAAAGATAAACTATTACCAGTTATATCATCAAGTGAAAATACTTATAAAAGTATAACAAGTGTATTTAATGAAAGAATGAGTTTATTTGATGATATTAATGTAGAAAATATTACATCTGATTCAGACTTTGATTTTGATATATTAGGTAAAGAGCCTACAGTTTTATATTGTTGTATCCCTGATGAGTCAAAAATATATTATACTTTAGTATCGATTATTGTTTCATTAATCTATAAAACTTTAGTATTATTATCAAATAATCAACCTAACAAGAGATTACCTTATGACCTTGTTTTCTTATTAGATGAATTTGCAAATACACCACCACTTGAAGATATTGAAACAATAGTATCAGTTGCAAGAAGTAGGGGAATGTATTTTCAATTCTTCTTACAGAGTTTTGCTCAACTAGATAATTTATATGGTAGAGAAGTTAGCCAAATTATTCAAGATAACTGTGGTCTTGCTTATCTTAAGACTAATACAGAAGAAACAGCAGAGGCAATATCTAAAAGACTTGGTAATAAAACTATTGAAACATCCTCGATAAATTATTCTATGAGTTTTACAAATAATAATGGTAGTAAAGGTACAAGTTTAATTGCAAGAAATTTGCTTACTGCAGATGAAATAAAGCAATTACACTATAAAACAATAATTTTTCCAACAATTAGTCATCCAATTTTTAGGGATACAGTTGTTTATAAAAAGTTTAGTTGTTATAAAGAAGGGATGATTAATAGAGAGGTTAGACCTTTAGCTAGACTTATTGATACTTATTTTACAGTAGAACAGATAAAGTTTAATAATGATAATAAAGAAACTACAAGTAATAGTGAAGATATCTCTCACGAAAAGGAAAGTAGTGATAATGTAAGCATTAAAGATAAAATAAATGAAGTTATAAATAATATAATTAAAGAATTTGGTAAGGTTGATTATAATGTTGGTTATATGAATAACAAAGGAACTATTATAGGTAAATTATTTTTAGCAAGTCCTTTATCAGCAAATGATATAAGAATATTAGAAGGATTAAGTCTAAAAATGAATTTTAATTATAATGTAATAATTGATTCTAAAAAAATAAAAAAGAAAGATATGAATACATTGATTGAAATATCTTTAGATGATGAAAATTAAGATATTTAAAAAAATAGAAAGATTTGTTATAATAAGGGTGAGGTGATAAAATGAGGTGTCCAAAATGTGGAAGTGAGAATACAAATATTCAAGTAATTAATGAACAAGTGCTTAAAACAAAACACCACGGTGTACTATGGTGGTTATGTGTTGGTTGGTGGTGGATTTTTGTTAAATGGATATTTTTAACAGTTCCCGCACTATTAGCTGCTATCTTTGTTGGAAAACGAAAAAAGATAAAAAATGTTCAAAAAAAAGTTTGTGTTTGTCAAAATTGCGGAAATACATGGTAAATATTATATAGTAAAACGCTTAAAGAACAGTTCATAATAATTGTTCTTTTTTTCATAGAAAGAAGGTGTAAAATGGATAAAAAATTTAAAAAAGATTATATTGAAATAAGAGATGATGCATTAAAAGATATTAAATCTAGTTCTAATGAATGGAGTAAATTTATTAGTTTTTGGTCTAGAATAATTGATAAATATAGTATTGATAATATACTTAATTTATATTCTTATAATCCTTATGGTAGGATATTTAAGACTTTTGATGAATGGAATAGCGATGATATTGATAGAAGAATAAAGCCTAAAAGTAGAGGAATTCCTATACTTGATAATGATAATAAGACTTATGTTTTTGAAATAGGTCAAACATATGGTAAAGATTATTATGAATGGACTTATAATCATATTGATGATGATATTGTTCTTAATTATTATCAAGATAAAATAGGAATTAAGAAAGATAAATCTCTTTTATATAATCAGAATTTTTATAATACTTTTAAAACCATTACAAAGGATACTATTATAAAGAATTATTTAGATATAGATGAAGATAAAGTGGAGTTTATTGCACGTACAATGACTTCACTTTTTTTATCTAAAACTAGTTTTAATATTTATAATCTACCAAGTAGTTATGATTTAGTGCATGATAAAGATGATAGTGAAATTCTTACTTGTATGCAGATAATAAATAAAGAGACTTTCTTTTTATATAATGATTTTAAAACAGTTGCACAAGATTTATATAAGATACAAAATATCATACAAAATAATGTACTAGAACAATATAAGACTAATTCATTTTTAAATGATTTAGATAAAGAAAATTATTTAAATAATATCCTAGAAAATAGTAGATATAATTATGACTTATTAGATAGTATTTATACTAATTATGTAAATAGATATAAAGTATTGTTTCCAAATGGTGAGATTAATGATAACGAATACTTAGCAGAAGATAAGAAGTCAGATGAGTTAGTTCAAATGAGTTTGTTTGTATCGAGAGAAGAAGAACTCGCTAATAAAATATGTGACATATTTAATTCATTTAATACTAAATACCAAGGAACTTTTGAAATTAATAGTGTAGAATTGCAAAAATGGGAACATATAAGTTCTAAAAATAGGAATCTATCTATTACGTTAAAAAGTTCAATTAATACGGAATATGCAGATAAGGATACCAGTTTTACGTATTTTAATGAAGATAAAACTGATGAGGAGTTATTAAATAAATCTCTATCAAACAATGCTTTTATTCAATCACTTTATAAAGATAAAGACTTTTCAATAATATTTTCACCTAACATGATACATATTTATTGGAGTAATTTTGATTATAAAGATTTTGATTTAAGTATTCTAAATAATGAAGTAATTGAGGAATTAGAATCAAATCAGACTGAAGAATTAGAAGAAATTTCTGATGATAATACAGAACTTATAACTAATGAAGTAATTGCTGATTTGCCTATCACTAATTATCATATTGGTGATGATAAGATAGATATTAGTTTTGGTTCGAAGAGCAGATTTGAGGATAATATTAAAGCAATTGAATTGCTAAAGAAGTTAGAAAGTAATAATAGAAATGCAACTAGTGAAGAACAGGATATACTTTCTCGTTATGTTGGTTGGGGTGGTATTTCTGATGCATTTGATGAGAGAAAAGATAATTGGAATAGTGAAAGAAAAAGACTAAAAGAAATACTTACACTAGATGAATATAATGATGCGATGCATTCTACATTATCTTCTTTTTATACACCGAATATTGCAATTGATAGTATTTATAAAGCACTTGAAAAGTTTGGATTTAAAGGTGGAAATATACTAGAGCCATCGTGTGGTATAGGTAACTTCTTTGGAAGATTGCCTAGTGGTTTTAATAAGTCAAAACTATATGGTATTGAAATAGATAGTATAAGTGGTAGAATTGCTAAAAAATTATACCCTAATGCCAAAATAGAAATTAATGGCTATGAAAGTTCTAATGTTTCAGATAATCTATTTGATGTTGCACTTGGAAACGTTCCATTTGCTAATACTACTGTATTTGATAAAAGGTATAAAGAAAAGTTTTATATTCATGATTACTTTTTTCAAAAGACATTAGATAAAGTTAGAAGTGGAGGAGTTATTGCATTTATAACTAGTAGTGGAACACTTGATAAAAAAGATTCTAAGGCTAGAGAATATATTGCAAAAAGAGCAGAGTTTATTGGAGCGCTTAGATTACCAGACGATACATTTAAAAATAATGCTAATACTAAAGTCACTACAGACATAATATTTTTGAAAAAAAGAGATGAGATTAAACGAGATATAAGTGATGAGGATTGGATAAATACTAGTGTTTATACAGATGATATAAAACTTAATAATTATTATATTAACAATCCTAATATGATGTTAGGAGATTATGTTCTAGAATCAACACCTTACGGTTATAGTGGTACATTAAAGTCTAATGGTACTGATATAAATGATTTAATAGATAATGCAATAAGTAAACTTCCAAGCAATATTTATGAAGAAAGTATGATAGAAAAAACAGAAGAGTCTATTAATGAAGATATATTGCCTGCAGATGATAGTGTTAAAAATGGTGCTTTTGTTATTATTAAAAATAATAACAAAGATATTATTTATCAGAGAGTTGATTCTAAATTAATACCTTATTCCATACAAGAAGGTAAGATTGCGAAAAGAATAATTGGAATGTGTGAACTTAAAAGTGCATTAAGGAAAGTATTTGATATTCAATTAAATGATGGTAGTAATGAAGAATTATCTTATGCTCAGCAAAATCTTTCTGATATATATGATAAGTTTGTTAAAAAACATGGATATATAAATGATAAAGCAAATGAAAGAGCATTCAGCGATGATCCAGATTATTACTTGTTAACTTCACTTGAAAATGATATCAGTACTGATGTTAATAATAAAGTATATGAAAAAGGTGATGTTTTTACAAAAAGAACAATTAGAAAAACGAAAGAAATAACAAGTGTAGAGTCAGCTGACGAGGCATTAAAATGGTCACTTAATAATCGTGGTATTGTAGATTTAGAGTATATGATGTATTTATATCCAAAAACTGAAGATGAAATAATTGATGAATTAGATGGTTTAATATATCAAGATCCAGAGAAAACCGATGAGTTTAATAAGGGATATGTAATTGCATCTGATTATTTAAGTGGTAATGTAAAGCATAAATTAAATTATGCTAAATCAGTTAATGTTAATAACAAGTATGATAAGAATATTGAAGCATTAAAGCGTATACAACCTAAAGAACTAACTTATGATGAAATAAGTTTTAAATTAGGCTCAACTTGGATACCTGAAGATGTTTATTGCGATTTCTGCATTGAATTATTAGATATAAGTTCATGGTATAGAAGTAAATTAAAAATAAAATATGTAAGTGAAACAAATAATTGGTTATTTCAAGCGAATGGATTATATAATTATGGTGTTAAAAGTACAAGTACTTGGGGTACACAAAGAGCAGATGCATTATCAATTATAAAAAATACATTAAATCTTCAATTAATAACTGTATATGATAAAGTAGATGATAATCGTTTTGTTGTAAATGCTTATGAAACCGCATCGGCTAGGGAAAAACAGGAACTTATAAAGCAAGAGTTTAAAGAATGGTTATGGAAAGATGAAGATAGAAGAAATAGGCTTACTCGAATATATAATGATAAGTTTAATTGTACTCGTGAAAGAGAATATGATGGTAGTCATCTAACATTTGATGGGATGAATCCATCTATTGAACTTCGTCCACATCAAAAAGATGCGGTTGCTAGAGTTTTATATGGTAAAAATACTTTACTCGCACATGCAGTAGGTGCTGGAAAAACTTATGAATGTATTGCAAGTACAATGGAACTAAAACGTTTAGGTATAATTAGTAAGCCTATGTTTGTTGTTCCAAATCATTTATTAACTGAGTGGTCAAGTGAATTTTTAAAACTATATCCAACTGCTAATGTATTAATTGCTACTAAAAAAGATATTGGAAAGAATAAAAGAAGAAAATTTGTTGGTAAGGTTGCAACAGGAAATTGGGATGCAGTAATTATTACTCATTCTAGTTTTGGTGCTATTCCTATCAGTAAAGAATATGAAAAGGAATATATTGAAAATCAAATAGATGAGATAACTACCGCAATAGAAAGAGTTAAATCCGAAACTGGTAATGGATTAAGTGTAAAAAAACTTGAACAAATAAAATCAAAAGCAGAGTCAAAATTAAAAAATCTATTAGATAGTCCTAAAGATGATGGAGTTATATTTGAAGAACTTGGAGTAGATTATATAGTTGTAGATGAAGCACACATGTTTAAAAATCTACCAGTTTTCTCAAAAATGAGAAATGTTGCAGGCGTTAATAATGGTGAGTCTAAAAAGGCAACTGATTTGTTTATGAAAACTAAGTATATACTTGATACTAATGGAGGTAAGGGTATTACTTTCGCAACAGGTACTCCAATATCTAACTCAATGTGTGAATTATTTGTTATGCAAAAGTATTTACAACCTGATAGGTTAAAAGAGATTGGTATTGAGCATTTTGATGATTGGGCTACAACATTCGGTGAAATAGTTAATAATTTTGAGATTGCTCCAGATGGTAGTGGTTTTAGAAATAAAGCACGATTTGCTAGATTTTTTAATCTACCAGAATTAATTACTTTATTTAAAGAAGTTGCAGATATTAAAACATCAGATATGTTAAATTTACCTGTACCTAAATTAAAAAATGATAAGCCTACTATTATAGTTGCTCCTAAAAGTGATGAATTAGATGAATTTCAAAAGACATTAGTAGAACGTAGTGAAGAGATTAAAAATGGATGTGATCCTAGAAAAGATAATATGCTTAAAGTAACTAATGATGGTAGAAAAGCAGCACTCGATTTACGTTTAATTGATAATAATATGCCCGATATTGTAAGTTCAAAAGTAAATATAGCAGTAGATAATATTTATGATAGATGGTATAAATATGAAGAAGACAGGTTAACACAACTTGTCTTTTGTGATTTATCAACACCAAAGAATGATGGCAGTTTTAATGTATATGACGATATTAAAGATAAATTAGTTAAAAAAGGTGTTCCAGAAGAAGAGATTGAATTTATACATAATGCTAAAACTGATGAGCAAAAGTCAAAACTATTTGAAAAAATGAGAAATGGTAAAAAGAGAATACTTATAGGTTCAACTGCTAAAATGGGTGCTGGAACTAATATTCAGGATAAATTAGTTGCCGTTCATCATTTAGATTGTCCATGGCGACCTTCTGATATTGAACAGAGAAATGGTAGAATTTTAAGACGTGGAAATCAAAATGAAGAAGTAGAGATTATCTTTTATATAACTGAAGGCAGTCTAGATACTTATATATATCAATTAAATGAAATAAAATCTAAATTTATAAATCAAATTATGCAAGATAGTAATAGTGGTGGTAGAATTGCTGAAGATTTGGATAGAGATACTTTGAATTATGCAGAAATTAAAGCAATTGCTAGTGGTAATAAATTAATACTTGAGAAGTTTAAAGTTGATGATGAACTTGAAAAGTTATATTTATCTAAATCTAGGTATGATAAATCACATATAGAGTTAGAAAATAAGTACACTAGTGAAATACCTAGAACATTAAGTAATCTTAATAAATATTTAGATAATCTTAAAAGTGATATAGAAAGCGTAAAAGATTTATCTGGTGATAATTTTACAATAATAATTAAAGATACGGTTTTTACTTCAAGAAAAGAAGCAAGCACTAAGTTTTATGAATGTTTATCAATACTTAAAACTAATGAAGAAACTAAAATAGGTGAGATTAGTGGTTTTGATATTATTGGAACTAGAGAGGATTTGAGATTCACACCTGTTATTTATATAAAAGGCGCTGGTAAATATAAAGTAGAAATTAGTAACTATGATGAGATAGGTAATATTATTAAACTAGAGAATATGCTTAAAAGTTTTGAAAGTAAAATTGATAAGACAAAAGATAAAATTTCTTATAATGAAAAACAGTTAATTGATATTAAAACAGAATTAGATAAGCCTTTTACAAGTCTTGATAGAATGAAAGAACTTCAAAAAAGGAAGATAGAAATTGATAGTGAACTAGATTTAGATAAACAAGATAATGCTATGGATATAGATGAATACCAGAACAATGATATGGAAAGATAAAAAGTTTATTTTTTTTGCAAAAAACTCTTGAAAAAATTACTTTTTTAAGTGATTAATAAAATGAATTAAAAATGCCATTAAACATGATTTATTTAAGCGGTGTTAAATGTGAGTCATGCCTTTGAATAGTTATAAGACAAAATTTTAAACTGCTCTTAAAATGGCTTTAATTCGTTTGATAGAAAGAGGTGTTTTATAATGAAGAAAAAAATGAAACTGGAAAAAGAAAATGTTGTTCTTGATTTTAATGATGTTGAAGAATTGGAGGATAAAAGTATGTATATAACAGAAACTACTGGAAGAGTAAGAATATTTTTTGGAGTATTACTTAAACTAGATGATAAATCTAAAATGGCGGTATTATTATATTTGTTTAGTAAACTTAATTGTAATCAGATTAATGATAAGGATGAGCCAAATCCAGATTTACTAGATGATAGTGATGATATTACTATATTTAATTTAGAATTAATTGGATATGATAGAAAAACTATAGAAGCATTTTTAGAATATAATGTATTTCAATATAATTTTATTGAAAAGAATAAAGATGAATGTCTTTATTTAGATAATGGTTTTGTTAGAGGATTAAAGCCAACACTATTTAGAAGACTTGTAATAGCAATGTTTGAAAAAATGTCTTTTAGTGAAAAGATAGATGTATTTGCTGAAATTGTAATTAGATATGATAATGATACTTATTTTAATGAGTTATCTCCAGAAGTAATATTTGTTGGTAATAAAAGTGGATTTGATGTTGCAAAGGCAATTAAGGATTGGAAGAAAGATAATGTTAATTAAAAGTCTTATTAGTAATTGGAATGGGTAAAACCATTCTTTTTTTTGAGAGGAGGTAATTAAATGAATGATTTAATTGTAGGTAATTTAGGACTAGTACATTTTGTTATAAAAAAAATGAATATTAGTAATTTAAATGAGTATGATGATTTTTACCAAGTGGGAGTAATAGGTTTAATTAATGCTGCAAAAACATATAATGATAAATTAAATAAATCTTTCTCAACATATGCATATATATGTATAAAAAATGAGATTTTAAGATATCTCAAAAAGAATGAAAAAAAATGTTTATCATTGGAAGATACTATATACGATGAAATTAAAATTATCGATACTTTGTCAAATAATGATTTTAGTACTATTGAAAACATCATTTTTAAAGAAGAACAAGATGAAGTAAAAAATTTATTGAATGTAGAATTAGATGATATAGAAAGAAAAATTTTAAAAATGACATTTGGTATAGAATGTAATGAACTTAAACAAAAAGAAATTTCTGATATTATTGGACTACCTCAATATAAAATTTCAAGAATAAAGAATAAAGCCTTAAAACATCTTAAAAACATAATTATTAAAAATGATAATAAAAAATGTATCAATAATTTCATATAAATGATATAATGATATTGTCAGTTCAGGTCGATATTTGCTTATATTTTTATTGTAAAATTTACATACAATCAAGCTTGTTAGATTTAAAAAGGGAGTAGATGGACTTAAAACAGGATATACAAAGACTGCCGGTTATTGTCTTACTGCAACCATGAAGAAAAATAACATGAGGGTAATCGCAACAGTAATGGGGGAAGATTCTATTGACAATAGAAATAGTGAAGTATCAAGTATGTTAGACTATGCTTATTCGCAGTATAAAATGAAAAAGTATATTTGTAAAAATAAAGTGTTAAAGAAAATTAAAAATGATAAGATTAAGTCCAAAAATATTGAGATTGTTCCTATTAATGACATAAATATACTAACTAAAGTGACAGATAATATATCTCCTAGTTATACTTTAAAGATAAATAATTTAAAAACAAATATTAAAAAAGGAGATAAAGTAGGAATGATTACTATAAAAAACAAAGGTAATGTAATTAGTAAAATGAATTTAACTGTAAAAAATAATGTAAAAAAAGCTAATATTTTAGAATTATACTTTAAATATTTAAGAGATATTACAAGTGGGGATATGACATTATAGAAAAGTTAATTGAGAATTGACTTTTTTTAGTATATGATTTTGCAACTTTAGAACTGTGCTAAATGCACAATAAAACTCGTGCTAAATGCACAGCAAAATTAATGCTAAACGCACAATGGAAGTTGACTTTTATAATATTATATGATATATTCTAAATACCAAAGGAGGATTACATATGTCTTTAACAAAAGAAAACTATAAAGAAAGATTGGTTGATGATGAAATTAGTGAATTGCTTAAATTGTTTGGTGCAATTAGTATAGAAGGACCAAAATATTGTGGTAAAACTTGGACTGCATTTAACCATGCAAATTCAGCAGTTTTATTAACAAAATCTGATAATCCTAATTCTGATTATCAGAAAGCATTAATGAGTAGAGATTTAATATATACGAAAGATTATCCAGAATTAATTGATGAGTGGCAATCAATAGAACAAATATGGGATGATGTTAGAACAAAGTGTGATGAAGATGGAAAATGCGGTAAGTTTATATTAACTGGTTCTTCCGCACCTGTTGATCCAAAAAATATTTTTCATTCAGGAGCAGGAAGAATATGTAAATTGAACATGTATACAATGTCGCTTTTTGAATCTGGTGATTCTGAAGGAATAATTTCTCTTATGGATTTATTTAATAATAAAAAAATTGCATCAAATTTAAAAAATAAACCTAGTATAGAAAAATATGCGGACTTAATTATTCGTGGTGGATGGCCTGCAAGTTTAAAATATGATAGAAAAAACTATTATAGACTTCCGGAAAGTTATATAGAAGATGTTTTAGATCATGATATAAATTATGATGGTATAAATCGTGATAAAGAAAAAATGAGAATGCTACTTAGGGCACTGGCAAGAAATGAGTCAACACTCGCTACTAACGAAAAAATTGTAAGTGATATAGAAGAGTATACTACTGAAGAAGAATATCAGGTTAGCAGGAATACTGTATCAGATTATTTAAATGTTTTAATAAATATTCATCTAATTAAAAATCAAATGCCATTTTCTGAAAAAATACGTTCAAGTGTTAGGGTAGGAAAGACAGCCAAAAGACATTTTATTGACCCATCACTAGCGTGCGCAGTATTAGGATTAAAGCAAGAACATTTACTTAAAGATTTAGAATTGTTTGGATTTATGTTTGAATCACTTGTTGTAAGAGATTTAAGAATATATATAGAATATCTAGGAGGAAGAATTTATCATTTTCATGATAATAATACCGGTGAGGAAGTAGATGTTATTGTAGAATTAAGAGATGGTGAATATGGCGCAATAGAAGTTAAACTAGGTGTTGGTAAAATAGAAGAAGCAGCAAATAATTTACTAAAATTTTCAAATAAATGTATGAAGAAACCAAGTTTTTTGTGTGTTATTAGTGGAATGATAGATTATGCATATCAAAGAAAAGATGGAGTTTATGTTCTTCCTATAACTGCACTTAAACCATAGTTTTTCAATTATATTTAAGGAATATTACAAGTGGGAATATGACATTATAAAAAAATATCAATTGAATGTTGATATTTTTGGCTCTACCTGCCTAAAGTGTTGCTCTAATACCTAATTTATGATAAGATTAGAGTGCAGAAAATGAATAAATCGGATATAGGAAGTGGCTTTTATCGGCTAATCTCAATTCATTTTCTGCAAATTATGATTCGATGAGATTAGTCGATAAAAACTATTTTTGTTTTATGAATGAAGATGTAAAAAATAAAATTAATCACATGTTACCTCCAGAGTTGGAAGAAGCAAAAAAACTAATTGATTTATTAATTACTACTAAGCCTAATCAAAGAGTAACAAATTTAGAATACTTGGAAAGAACCATCACAATATGTTGTCCCGTTAATGAAACACACCATATCAAAAAAAATGGACATAAAAATAATACACAAAGAATATGGTGTTATGATTGTAAAAAAAGTTATTCTATAACCCATAAATCAATATTGGAGCATTCTATATTAAATTACTATCAATTAAAAAAACTATTACAATCAATGTAGGATTTTAAATCATTGGATGAAACTTCACAAGAACTAGGTATTGATGAATCTACTGTATTTGAAAGTCAAATTAGAATATTTGATGCTTTAGACGAATTAAATTGTGATGTTAAATTAGGTGGTATAGTTCAAGCTGATGAAAAATACATAAAGGGAACACCTAGTAACAAAATGCCTAGACCATCCAGACATAATGGTAGTACAAATTTAACTTCTGGCATTAGTAAAGATCAAATTTGCGTTATTGTAGCATTGGATGAAAATGATAATCTAATAATTAGAGTTGCAGGAAACGGAAACGCTTCTACTAATATGATTTCAAAAGTCTTAAACGGAAAAATAAATTCTGGTTCAACATTAGTTACAGATAGTAAAAACTCGTATGATAAATTTGCAGAATTAAATAATTTAAAATTAATAAAAATTGCAGCTGGAATGAATAAACAAGACAATTATTCAATTAATGATGTAAATCAAATAATGTCTGAAATAGAAACATACTTGAATATTAAAAGAGGAATATTCACAAGGCATTTGCAACATCATATGAATTTTATTCAATATAGAAAAAAGATTAAATATACAATTGAATACTTAGATAGAAATGAAAAAATGTATGTTGATGCAATATCGTTAAAAATAAGACTAAAAAGTAATGACGTATATTCAACCCCAATGCCTTTTGATATAGATGATTATAAAGAATGGTATAAAAGGCATCACGACTAACAGTGAAAGCAACACTTTAGGCAGGTAGAGCCATATTTTTTTAGTTTCTATATCTAAGTGAATCATTTGATATATTAAATATAATACCTATCATTATCATATAACTAAGTAGGCTTGAACCTCCATAAGATATAAATGGTAGTGTGATACCAGTAATAGGCATTATCCCAATAGTCATACCGATATTTTGAAATTGTTGATAGATTAACATTCCAATAATACCAGCGATTATATACTTATTAATATTTTTATTGCTATGAATTGCCGTTGTAATTAGTTTAATATCAAAATAAATTATTAAACCAATTAAGAATACTGAACCAACTAAACCAAAGTTACTGGCAAAAACAGCAAATATAAAGTCAGTTTGTGGATATGGAAAATAGATTGGGGTATTGTTAAATCCATTTCCAAATATATTTCCTGATGCAATAGCGGTCATACCGTTTTTTAATTGAAATCCACTACCGTTTGACCAGTCTAGTAATCTATCTATTCTAAGAAAGAATGATGTACCAAATATTTTAATAAATAAATCTTTATTTAAAAAATATATGGCAAGTAGTCCTCCTACAGCAGCAGCTACTAAAGTAATAACAATTAAAAACCATCTAAATCTAAAACCTGATATAAATAACATAACAAATGTAATAAGTAAATATATTAATACAACTCCTGTATCTGGTTCTAGAAATGTAAGTAGAGTAGGTATTGCAACTACAATTACCATTTTTATTAAAAATTTAAATTCATCCATCGCACTAGGCGATTCATTATCTTGATGAAATTTATTAATCATTTTTGCTTCCATAATAATAAGTATTATTTTCATAAATTCACTAGGTTGAAAGTTACCAATACCAGGGAGAACAAACCAACATTTAGCCTCATTAATGGTTGCGCCAAATACCAGGACTAGTCCGAGTAATAATACTCCAATTATATATAGTATATTAATATGTTTAATTATAAATTCATTACCAATAAACATAATAAGATAAGCAACAACAAATCCTATTCCATACCACATAATCTGTTTAGTATATAAATTCTGCATATCTTTAGCCAGTAATCCTTGCGCACTATATATGGTAACAACACTTATAATTGCGAATATTATTACTGCAATTAGTATTCCCTTATCAACTTTATATTTAGATATAATTTTCATCTTCTCACCAATTAATATAATACCGCATTAATAAATTTTATTCAATAATATTTCTTTAATTTTACTTTTTTTTCTATTTATAGTATAATTTTGCTTGGTGATGATATGGAGATTATAAAATATTTAATTATTGTTGTAATATTAGTTTTAGTTGCACTTGCAATTATTAAAGCAAATAAGAAAGATTTTAAATTGGATGCTAATAAGTTAATACAAAACTTAGGTGGTAAAGATAATGTAATAAAGTATGAAGTAAATAAATCAAGATTTATAGTTACATTAAAAGATGTATCTAAAGCTAACAAAGAAGCAATTCAAAAGATGGGCGCTAAAGGAATATTAGAAGTTGATAATCAACTTAAAATTATTCTTGGTAGTGATGCTGGTAAGATTATAAAGTGTATTAATGACTTAAAATAGTCATTTTTTTTAATATTCTGACATTATTCGACAAAATTCGACAAATAAGTATACTACAATTATGACGGTGATTTGATGAATATCTTTAGTACTTTATTTTCTAGTTTAATATTCATATTATGTCCATTACTCATTTATATAGTATTTTTAAGTTCTAACAATAGTATTACTAAGAATACTAAGAATATGATATTTGATATTGTATTAGTTTCTATAATATATATTGTAAGTATTTATAGTACTAATGATTATCCTATTATTAATTTTCTTCTTTTAAATAGTGTCATACTTATTGCTTATTTAAAAGATAGAGTGATAGTAGCTAATTTAATTTCTATAATTTTAATATTCATTTATTATAATCAGTTTAACTTTATTATATTTATGGTTGTTCCATATCTTGTTTTATATTTAATTAATGTTATTAAGAATAAATATAAAATTACTGATTTTGTATTTATCGATTTATTTTTGATTGTTGAGTATTTATTCTTAATTCTATGGTTACTTATTTCTAATTATAATGTATATATATTTTTAGGATTAATTAATATGATATTTTTAGTTTTATTTAATTATATCCTAATTCATATTATATATTTACTATATAATCTTGGAGAAAATATTATAGAAGATAATAACAAGTATAAAAAGATTAAACAAGATAGTAGAGTAAAAACATCTTTATTTAAAATTACTCATGAGATAAAAAATCCTATTGCTGTTATTAAAGCCTATTTGGACATGCTTAATACTAAAGATAGAAAACAAGTAGAAAAATATATTCCAATTATTAAGTCAGAAATAGATAGATTATTAAACTTATTACAAGACTTTTTACTTGTAAATAAAGCAAATGTTACATTTGACCTAATGGATATAAATATGCTTATAGAAGATATAATAAGTAGAGAAATACCTTTAATGGAAGCTAAAAATATAAAGTTTAAGAGCGATTTAATAGATGATGAGATTTATATTAATGGAGATTATAATAGACTATCACAAGTGCTTATTAATATTATTAAAAATAGTATTGAAGCTATGGAAAATAGAAAAGGAGTTATTACAATTAAAGATATAATAAAGGATAATAATATTAATATTATAGTTATTGATGAAGGAATAGGAATAAGCAAGAAAATAATGGCAAAGATTAAAGAACCATTTTATACTACTAAAAATAGAGGTACAGGATTAGGTGTTTCATTATCAGATGAGATAATAAAAGCGCACAACGGGACACTTAGCTATGACTCTAAAGAAGGTGTTGGTACTAAAGTAACTATTAAATTACCATTATATGGAAAGGATGAAATATGAAAACAAAATATATACCATTTTATTTAGATAACAATAGTAATAATTTACCATTTTATTTAATAAAAGATAAAAGAGGTAATGATGTAATCTATATTAATGATAAAAATATGATTTATACTAATACTAAAAATAGTAATATTGGCCAACAATTAAACTTATTTACTAGATGTTTTAATCAAGGAATTTATTCTTTATATAAAGTAAATGATAATTTATCAATAGTAAAAAAATTTATTAATAATGATGTTTCTTGGTATATTAATACTAATGATGATTTTATTAAAATATATAGTGATTTTATTGATCATTTAGAGGAAGTTAATATTCATTTTAATTCAAAGTATTTATGCTTAACCTCATATGAATATGGGGAGGCTATGCCTGAGGTAGTTGCAGGTTATGATATTGCTAATAATAAGATATTAGATTGTAATGATTATAATACAGCAAATAATTTATATAAGTCTTTAGTAGAAATTAGAAGATGTAGATTTGATGTCATATATTCAATTCTTAAAGGAGAAATTCTTATAGAAGATAAAGATAGATTATTTTGTTTTATGAGTTTTATTATGGATGAAAAGATTACAGATAATAATTATCAAGAATATATGAATATTATAAAAAATTATATCTTAAAAAGATATCCTTTATTATGCGATATTAATCTTGATAGTATTGATGATATAAAAGAATATAGTAAAGGCTTTGGTATTAATCATTTTTACTTTAATAGAATAGATACAGATATTCCTGATTTAAAATATATATCTAATAAAACAAAAGTTAAATAGTAATTCAAGTAATACTTGAATTTTTTTTGTATAATAGGAAATTGATACTTTCTATTCGAAAATTATTGACATTACGAATGTATGTATGATACACTGTATATGCAACTGGAGAT
>CAMJTE010000027.1 GCA_946408655.1 uncultured Caryophanales bacterium
GTTCTTCACTATCTGGTAAAAATGCAAATCCTTTTGCTGCTTCTCTTTCTGAATAGAGTTTAAGTAAATCCATCGCAATAGCCTCTGCTCTTTTTTTAGCCTTTAGTTTAGTTTTTGCCCACTCATTAGAACCTAGCTTATTAATTATAGGAACATGATCTTCTTTTGATGAATACTTACTTATCATATCTATTTTTTCAACAGGAACATATAGTTTATCTCTATCTCTATATTCAAGCATAATATAATCACGATCTAAACCATTTTTGTTTAAAGTTTTAATGCCTTGATAAATACCAATTCCATGAATAAAATGTACAATATAATCACCTTTTTCAAGTTTATTTATATCTCTAATTTTATTTCCCATTCTAAATTTTGCTTTATATATGTAATTAATGTCTTTCTTATTAAACAATTCTTTTTCTGATATGACAATATATTTATCTATTTGAAATCCACTATTCATCTTCTGAACAACAATATTTATATGATTCTCAATAATATCATTCATATTAGTTTCTACAATAGGTAATTTTTCTAATTTTTCAACTACCTTTCTTGCAGTCATTTTATTATTAAGAGCAATTATAATCGTATACTTTTTAGCAATGATTCTCTCTAAATACTCTATCGCACTATTATTATTCCAATTTAAATTATCAATAGATTTACTTTTATAATCAATTAATTCTTTTTCATTATATTTATCAAAATAATATACGTCTCTACATTTTACTTCATCTAATTCATACATAAACTCAATACTTTTATCAAGTTCATTTTCTATTTTATAAGTCAACATTTCTTCTGTAAGAAGTTTATAAGAGTTAAATATTTCATTATAATCATTAAAAAATACGATAGGATTATTCATAAACTCAAATATATTTTGAGTATCTATATATTTAGGTAGCATGTAATGTTTAACATCATTATCTACATTAACTATAAACTCTGTATTGGGATATATCTTTATATCATCTAAATATTTATATCTTAACTGAGAATTAACATCAAATTCACTAATTTTCTCTATCTCATCATCAAAGAACTCTATTCTTACAGGATTATTAGATTCAAAAGGAAAAACATCTAATATAAAACCTCTAACTGCTATTTGTCCACTTTGGGAAACAACTGTTTCTCTTTCGTAGCCTAAGGAGTATAACTTATTGATTAAATCTTGCATATCATAAGTATCACCTACTTTAATATCAACAATACTTTCTTTATATATATCACGATTAGGTAAATATCTTAAAAGTCCCATCAAATTAGTTATTACAATATAATCATCTTCTATAATTCTATTTAAAGTATCAAGACGATATGATAAAAATTCTGGACTGATTGCAAGAGCTTCACTAGTTAAAAAATCATCCATAGGAAAGAATAACACTTTATCAGTATAATTTAATACTATTTGGTATATATTATTTGCTTCATATAAATTTGAAGTCACAAAAAGAACCGAATTTTTAGATTCAGTATATTTTTTATAAAGATAATAACCTTTTAACTCTGAAGTTAATCCAGTTATATTTTTTTTGCTTAAATCAATTTTTTTATCAAAAAACATCATATTATCACCTAGTTATATTTAGATATCAACTTATCGAAATCTGTAGTTAGTGATTCAATAACTATATCTGCTACTTTAGATATAGCGCCATCCATTATATCTTTTTCTTCTTTAGAAATATTTCCTAAGACATAATCTTTTGTATCAATATCTTTATTATTACTAATACCTACTTTAATTCTCTTAATGTTTTCTGTATTCAAATTACTAAATATGTTCTTAAGACCATTATGCCCACCACTACTTCCATGAGTACGAAGTCGAATTTTACCAGTGGGTAAATCTAAATCATCAATAATAATTATTATTTCTTCAGTATCTATCTTATAATAAGATACAAAATCTCTTACTACTTCTCCAGATAAGTTCATATATTTTTGTGGTTTTAAAAAGATTACTTTTTCCCCATTTACATTAAATATAAAGTATTTCCCAAAAAAATTTTCTTTATTAAAAGATTCATTATAAACATCTGCAATTCTATCTAAAACCATAAAACCTATGTTATGCCTTGTATTTTTATACTCTTTACCTGGATTACCCAAACCTACAATAAGTTTCATTATTTATCATTTCCTTTCATAGATTGATATATACTATATACTTCGTTCTTTTTCATATTACGTTCTTTTGCCACCATCTTAATAGCACTCATAATGCTTTCTCCATTATTTATATACATATTAATGTGATCTTCAATAGATATATCTTCTACATCATCATTCTCATTATTTCCCGAAACAACTAAAACAAATTCTCCTTTTACTTCTTTAAGCTTTCCTAATATATCTGATAAAGTTCCACGAACAGTTTCTTCATATTTTTTAGTTATTTCCCGGGAAATAGATATTTCTCTACTATTTCCCAAAATATTCTTCATATCATTAATTGTTTCTTGTAATCTATGTGGAGCCTCATAGAATATAAGTGTCGATCTCTCATATTTTAATTGTTCTAATTCTTTCTTTCTCTGTGAAGATTTAGAATTTAAAAAGCCATAAAACAAGAAAGGCTGGGAAATAATTCCAGATGTAATTAAAGCTGGTACAAATGCAGTTGGCCCAGGAATAGCTATTATATCATATCCAGCATCAATTGCAATCTTAGTTAATATGTAACCCGGATCACTTATTCCAGGTGTTCCTCTATCACTAACTATTCCTATATTAAAATTATTTCCCAAGTATTCTAATAATTTTTCTTTATTACTTAATTCATTAAATTTATGACTTGATATAAGTTTCTTTTTTATATCTAAATAATTAAGTAGTATATTAGTACTTCTTGTATCTTCACAAAAAATTACATCAACTAATTTCAATGTATCAATGACTCTTTTACTTAAATCATCCATATTTCCTATTGGTGTAGGAATTAAGTATACAATTCCCTTCTTCTCTTTCATAATCTACCTACTCTCTAAACGTCTTTAAAACTTGCTCGCTATAATTACCACCTTCATCATGAACAATTAATGGTTCTAATATCTTAATACCTGCCTTGCCATTTTTAGTTCCTTCTACTAATATTAAATTACAATTTTCACTCTTTTTAGGATAAATAAATTGTATTTTCTTTGGTTCTATATTATTCATTTTCATACATTCAAATATTTCTACCATTCTATCAGGTCTATGAACTATAGCAAGTATACCATTATTTTTTAATAATTTTTTGCTAATCTTACATAAATCCTCTAATTTCAAAGTAATCTCATGTCTTGCAATCTTTTTATATTCTGATATATTTTGTTTAGTTTTATCATTTACTTTAAAATAAGGTGGATTGCAAGTAATGACATCAAATGAATCTGATTCATAATCTTTATATAGATTATTAATATCAGAATTAATAATTTTAATTTGATTTTCTAACTTATTATATTTAACCGAATCTATTGCTAAATTATAAACATCCTTTTGTATTTCAACACCAGTAATATTAGCATTAGTCTTTGTTGTTAACACTAAAGGAATAGGTGCGTTTCCACAACCTATATCCATAATACTATTTATATTTTGATTAATTGTTACAAAGTTAGCAAGTAAAATTGAATCTAAAGAAAAGCAAAACATATCAGTATCCTGATATATCTTGTAACCTTTATAATCTAATAAATCATTTAGAACTATCATTTACTTCACACTCAACAACTTCATTATTATCATTTAACATTTTATACTTCATATTAAGTGGGTCAACACTTAATACCTTACCAGAACCAACTACTGTTTCAATTATCTTACCAACTTTAGGCAATTTCTTTCTACACTCTTTATAACAATTATCTTCATATTGTAAGCAACATAAAAGCCTACCACATATTCCATTTATTTTATTAGGATTGAGAGCAATATTTTGATTTTTAGCCATGTTAATTGATACACTATTAAACTCCTTTAAAAATCCTTTACAACACAACTCTCTTCCACATTGACCACATCCACCAATTTCTTTAGCCTTGTCACGAACACCTACCTGTCTTAACTCAATTCTAGTATGATATTGCTTAGCTAAATCTTTAGCAAGTTTTCTAAAATCAACTCTATCATCAGATACAAACTTAAATAATAATTGATCTCTTGTAAAAGTATATGTTGCATTAATTAATTTCATAGATAAACCATATTTATTAATCAATTCACGACACTTTATAAATGCCTTTTGGGCATCTATATCATTTTTCTTATGTATTCTTTTATCGTTACTATTAGCAAACCTCAAAAATGAATAATCTTCTCTTTTATTTATCTTTTCATTCTTGCTATATATCTTAGTAATCACTCCATACTCTAAATCATCTTTTGATTGAACTATAACTGGAGTTCCAATACTGTATTTATCTTTATCAATTTTGACTATTACATCAAAACTATTACTTATTTTAACATTAACATAAGTCATTATTATCCACCTTCTTAAAACTAATTACTAATTTATCAATTAATAAATTTAAATTAACATTGTTAAGTATTTTCTTTTTTAATTTTATAACTAAATTAATCTTCTTTAAGATACTTTCAATACTAAGTTTATTAATTATTCTATAATCTTCTATATAATTTTCAAAATTAGTAAATTTCCCATTCAATTTATAATTTAATATATCATTATAATACATTAGAATTATATTAAATGCAAGAAGATAATCATTTCTATCTTTCATATAGTCATGAAATAAAGAATTAGAAAAAACAATGGTTTCTAATTTGTTTTGTTCATAAAAATTTATGAATTTTATTATATTATTAATTAAATCATCACTATATTTATCACTATCTAAATAGAATGATAAACTATAATTTTTTAAACTAATTACTTGACACCTAGATATAATTGTTTCAAGTATTTTTGATTTATTATCAGTAACAAGTATCGCAATTATTCCTTCTTCTGGTTCTTCAATAAATTTAAGTAGAGTATTTGCTAAACTTTCTCTTATTTTATCTGCATTTTTTATAATATATATTTTTCTTTTGCCTACTATTGGTTTAAAATTAAAATCTTTTTGTAACTTATCAATATTTTCTTTTTTTAACCATAAATCATCTGTTTCAACAATTTCTAACTCGATATAATTATTATCATCAATTAACTTACACTGATTACAATTATTACATTTTTTCTTATTCATTTTACCTTCTGGACACAGCAAAGCCTTTGCGAAAGCCAACGCAAAGTCAAATCCATCGTTACTTCCCAAAGTTTCAATTAAATAAGCGTGGGATATTCTATTTTTATTTATTGCATTACTCAATATACTATAAGCAGTATTTTGGGTATCTTTATAATCATCAAGCATAACTATTTTATATGAATATTAAAAAACAACTATATAAACAAAGATAAAACTAAGAAGTGCAGGAACACCAAAAAGAGATAAAGCTGAAACTGTAATTATATTTATTGGAATAATAAGATTAAGTGGTCCTACTAATAAATTATATCCATATAGTAAAAAAGAACTAAAAACTATTCTTTTAATTATTTTTAGAATAATCTTTAACATATAATCACCTATTCAATTATATGTTAAATAATCTCATTTACTACTAATTATTTTTCTATTTTCTAATGCCATTTCTAAAGTAAGTGCATCAACATAATCTATATCTGCACCCATTGGAATTCCTAAAGCAATTCTAGATACTATAACATCATACTGTTCAAGTAGTTTTGAAATATACAGTGATGTAGTTTCTCCTTCAATATTTGGTTTTATTGCAATTATAACTTCTTTTACTTTATTACTTTTAATTAAATCTATTATTCTACCCAATTCTATAGATGAAGGATCTAATCCATTAGATGGAGATATTAAATTTTGTAGTACAAAGTAATATCCATCATATATATTATTTTTTTCAATCAAATTAATATCTTTAGGATTTTCTACTATACATAGTATCTCTTTATTTCTTTTATTATCATTACATATTGAGCATATAACATCCTCAGTATAATTATTACAGATATCACATTTTTTTATTCTTGTTTTAATTTTTTTTAATGATTCTGAAAACAAATCAATTACTTCATCAGACAAATCAATTGTAGACAAAGCAAGTCTTTCCGCAGTTTTATTTCCAATAGATGGCAGTTTAGAAAAACATTCAATTAAATCCTTTATTGTATCTGGATAGTTCATTAAAAAATACCTGGAATACCTTGAGTATATTTACCCATCTTTGATTCCATTTCTTTATCATATTTTCCTTTAGCATCATTGATTGCAACTACTAACATATCTTCTAACATTTCAATATCATCTTTATCTAAAGAATCGGTATCAATCTTAACAGAAATTACATTCCCAGCTTTTAATTCAACCTTAACAAATGATGATTCCCCATAAAATGTTTTTTCATTAATTTCTTCTTGAGTCTTCATCATATCTTTTTGCATTTTTTGTGCCTGTTTAAGCATAGCTTGCATATTCATATTTATTCCTCCTATTCATATTTTACTATTTCACTAAACATATTGTCAATATCATTAGGACAAATAGCATTTTTTTCATCATTAGGCATTACAAGCTCTATATCATTCATCAAAGCATATTTTTTTTCACCAGTTTTTAAACTATTATTAAAATCCTTTTTAATTACTTCCCAATCATTTAATGAAACGGAAATCATTTTATATTGTTCATTAAATATTTTATTCATAAACAATTCAATTTCTTTAATTGAATTATTAAAGAAATCAGATAGTTTATTATCGCTATAAACATAGATTATATAATTATTTCCCTTTGCTTTTAATTCTCCATCAAGTAATAATGAAACAATAGAACCATACTTGTCACTAGACATATAATCCTTAATCTTGTATATTTTATTCTTAAATTCTAGCAAATCTTTTCTATTAAACATAGCTAATGTATTGTTTATTCTAATCTTCTTAAATTCACTAAAATTAGATAAATTAGTTAATTTAGTTAATTTAGTTAATTTATTACTCTTATTGATGTTCTTTTGTTCACCTGTTTTTATTTCTTGGGAAATATTCTTATTTTTTTCTTCATAATTTATTTGTTTTTCATCTACTTCTTTTTTTACAACTTGTTTATCACCATTTAACATACTATTTATTTTTATTAAACATAACTGAGAAAGTAATAACTTATTATTTTCAAATCGCATATTTTTAATTGAATTATTTAATTCATCTATTATTAAATATATTATATTTTCTTCAATTTTAGAAGTATATGTTTCATATTTTTGTTTTAATTTTTCATCATCAAAATAATCAGATGCATTATTATAAATTAATAAATTTTTAAATATTTCAACAATTTTTTCAAATAGTATTAATAAGTTTTTTCCATCTTCATTATATTTAACTAACATATTAATGGTTTCTTTTAAATTATTTTCCAATAAACAATTTAGCAGTTCGAATATATGTTCGTTTGGTATTAATCCACATATATCTTCAACAGAAGCAACCGTTATATTACCATCTTTATAAGAAGATAATTGATCTAATAAACTAATTGCATCTCGCATCCCGCCATTTGAAAATATAGCAATTAATTTTAAAGCATCTTTATCTATTTTAATATTTTCACATTCACATATATAAGATAATCTATTTTCTATATTAGTTATTGTTATTCTTCCAAAATCAAAATTTTGACATCTAGAAACAATTGTTTCAGGAACCTTATATAATTCTGTAGTAGCTAGAATGAAAATAACATATTTTGGAGGCTCTTCTAGTGTTTTTAATAAAGCATTAAATGCTGAAGTTGATAACATATGTACTTCATCAATTATATATACTTTATATTTACTACTATTAGGAACTAAATTAACACTACTCTTTAAATTTCTTATTTCATCTACTCCATTATTTGAAGCAGCATCTATTTCTATTATATCTATAGTTTTCTTATTATTGTAGTCTAAACAGTTACTACATCTATTACATGGAACATGATTTTCAGGATGTTCACAATTTATTGTTTTTGCGAATATTTTTGCAATGCTTGTTTTTCCTGTCCCTCTAGGCCCAGAAAATATATAAGCATGAGATATTTTATTATTTTCTATTGCATTAATTAATGTTTTTACTACAATCTTTTGCCCCACTACCTCATCAAAATTACTGGGTCTATACTTTCTATATAATGCCTGATACATAATTACCTCCTATGTTTCACGTGAAACATTTCGTTTATACTATTTTATTAAATCTTTCGCGTGAAACAATGTTATCTCTTTAATTGAAAAAAATCATTTAATAACTGTTTCATATTAGTATTATTTTTTATTTCTATGAATTCTATTTTACTATTTTTTAATAAATGAGTACAGCCGTATTTTTCATTTTTTACTAAATATACTACTTTCTTAATTCTTGATTGAAGTATTGCTCCACAACACATCATACAAGGTTCCATAGTACAATATAAAGTACAATTATCTAAATGCCAACTATGTATTTTTTTACATGCTTTTGATATGGCTAATATTTCTGCATGTTTTGTAGCATTTTTGTTATGTTCCTTTTTATTATATGACTTGCTAATCACTTTATTTTCCATAACTATAATTGCACCAACAGGCACATCACCTTTTTTTTTCGCTTTAATTGCTTCTTTAATTGCAATTTTCATATATTCATCCATTTAATCCTCCTATGTTTCACGTGAAACATGTTATACATAAAAAAAGCACACACACTCAGGGATTCTTAAGGCTGCTGTCTTCCAACTCTGACCTGGTTCGAATATAAATGTTGTGCATAAATAATATACTATAAAAAACTATAAAAATGCAAATAAATATACTATTAATAACAATTAATTTAAAAATAATAATATAAACTTAAATCAATCTTATATATTAGCATTTTATAACAATATAACTTATAATCTATCTCTTTTTGTTATCTATTCCGCTATATAATTCTTCTATTTGCGAATCGGATAAACTATCAAAATTAATTTTTTTGGGATTAGGTTGTTTAAGGCGTATAAAAAAAAGGCAGTGCTTCGTATCTTCTTTTGGCAAGTTCAATAAGATTTGCTCTTTCACTTTTCAACGATTCAATTTGTTTTTTTCTATTATCCTTTTCTAAAAATTGATTGAATTGTATCATAAAAGCTACTTTTTCTTCAAATGAATTAATTGAGGTATTACAGGACTTTCTAAACTCTACAAATTTCAAAAATCTTTCGTTAGTCATACTATTTAAAAAATATGGATCATTCATATGCCTATACATTGCATCATATTCATTAGCTAAAAGTTTATAATAAGAATCATTTATTCTATCATAATTATACACAATATCACCTAAAACATATATATCAAACTAGAATATTTTTGTCAATAATTTAATATTTATAAAAAAAGAGTATTATTTAGTAAAAAAAGAAGATAACTATCAACATTTGTTATCTTCTTGATCATTATACTCCTCCAATGTTTCACGTGAAACATTATCTTCAGAACCCGATTCAATATCCATTTCTAATGATTCTTCATTAGCATCTTCTTCTTTTTCAATAAGAGTAATTGTACTAACTTTCTGATTATCTTTCAAATTAATAAGTTTAACACCTTGAGCAACTCTACCTGTTGTTGAAACTTGTTCAAGACTTACTCTAATAATAATTCCACTATCAGTAACAATCATTAAATCTTCAGTACCATCAACACTCTTGAATGCAACAATACCACCATTCTTCTCAGTGATATTGAGTGCCTTAACACCTTTACTACCACGATGAGTTAATCTGTATTCTTCAACACTTGTTTTCTTCCCAAATCCTTTTTCAGTAACAACTAAAATTTGCTTATCAGAATCAGATATTTCACAGCCAACAACATATCCATCACCAACATCAATACCTTTAACTCCTGATGCAGTACGGCCCATGATTCGAATTTCAGATTCATTAAATCTAATCATTCTTCCATTAGATGATGCCATTAATATTTCATTATTTCCCAATGTGTTTTTTACATCAACTAATTCATCATTTTCTTTAAGAGTAATAGCGAGCTTACCATTATTTCTAATACTAGTAAATTCTCGAACATTTGTTCTTTTTATTAATCCAGATTTAGTAGCAAATACATAATAACCATCATTATTATCTTTATCTACTTTAAGTATAGCTGTAACTTTTTCTTCCTTTTCTATTGGAATTAAATTAATAATTGGTAAACCTTTTGATTGCCTGCTATATAAAGGTACTTCATAACCTTTTAAACGATATACTTTTCCTTTATTAGTAAATATCATTAAGAAATCATGAGAAGTCATTGAAATAATTCTATCAACATAATCTTCTTCGTTTGTAGCCATACCTTTAACACCTACACCGCCTCTATTTTGAGCTTTATAATTATCATTTAAGGTACGTTTTATATAACCTTTATTAGTTAATGTAACAACAATATCTTCAACAGGAATAAGTGATTCATCATCGATATAATCTATTGCCGTCATATCGATGCTAGTTCTTCTCTCATCACCATATTTTCTCTTTATTTCTAACATTTCTTCTTTAATTATGTTCATAACTTTCTCATTAGAAGCAAGAATTGATTTTAATTCTGCAATCTCTTCTAATAATGCATTAAGTTCAGATTCAATTTTATCTCTTTCTAATCCAGTTAATCTTCTAAGACGCATATCAAGAATGCTTTTAGCTTGAATTTCAGATAAATTAAATTTTTCCATTAACTTATTCATTGCTTCTTCATCAGAATTAGAATTTCTAATAATACTTACAACTTCATCAATATTATCAAGAGCAATCTTTAATCCATCTAATATATGAACTCTAGCCTCATCTTGTTCTAAATCATACTTAGTTCTCCTAATAATTACTTCTTTTTGATAATCAATATATTTAGAAATAATATCTTTTAATCCTAATGTGCGAGGAGTTCCATTATCAATAACAAGTAAAATAATTCCATAATTAATTTGAAAATTAGTGTGTTTGTAAAGATTGTTCAATACAACTTGTGCATTTGCATCTCTTTTAAGAGTAATAGTAATTTTTACACCATTTTTTAAGTCAGTATGATAATCAGATATTCCTTCAATAGTTTTATTGTGGACGAGTTCTGCTACTTTATTCTTTAATTCTAAAGTATTAACACCATAAGGAACTTCAGTAATTACAATTTCACTATGATTAGATTTTTCAATTATTTCTGCTCTACTTCTAATTGTAATACTTCCTCTACCTGTTTCATAAGCCTTTCTTATACCCGAATTACCAAGTATTATTCCCCCTGTAGGAAAATCTGGACCTTTTATATATTCCATTAATCCTGCAGTATCTATTTCAGGATTATCTATATATGCAACACATCCATCAATAACTTCACCTAAATTATGTGGTGGTATATTAGTTGCCATACCAACCGCAATTCCCATTGAACCATTAACAAGAACATTAGGAAATCTTGATGGAAGGACAGTAGGTTCTGGAGATGTTTCATCAAAGTTAGGCATCATATCTACTGTTTTTTTCTTAATGTCTCTAAGCATTTCAAGAGAAATCTTAGAAAGACGAGCCTCAGTATAACGATAAGCAGCAGCGCCATCACCTTCAATATTACCAAAGTTACCATGACCATCGACCATCATATATCTTTGATTAAAATCTTGAGCAAGTCTTACCATTGCTTCATATATTGACGAGTCACCATGTGGATGATAATGTCCCATTACATATCCAACTGTTGTCGCTGACTTTTTATGTGGTTTATCAGGAGTATTTCCTTCTTCAAACATTGACCATAAAATACGTCTATGAACTGGCTTTAATCCATCTCTTAAATCAGGAATAGCACGAGATGTAATAACACTCATTGAATAATCCAGAAATGAATCAGATATTTCTTTTACAATGTCATTTTCAGCTTGAGAATCTCTTTCATGGAATGTTCCACCATATTCATTTTCATTAGTTTCATTCTTAATTTCTTCATTATCCATCTTCCACACCTCCTATATATCCAAATTCTTTACATATCTTGCATTTTCTTCAATAAAGTTTCTTCTAGGTTCTACTTCTTCACCCATAAGTTTACTGAACATAGTATCAGCTTGAACACAATCTTCAACTGTTATTTTTCTAAGAACTCTTTTTTCAATATCCATTGTAGTTTCATTAAGTTCATCTGCATCCATCTCTCCTAAACCTTTCATACGAGCTATTTCGGCACGATTTCGAATTGTTTCAGATAGACTAGCAAGATAATCTTCTTTTTCTTTTTCATCAAGTACATATTTTCTAGTTTTACCGTGCATTATTCTAAATAATGGTGGTTGAGCAGCATATACATGACCTGCTTCTACTATAGGTCTAAAAAATCTATAGAATAAAGTAAGAAGTAAAACACGAATGTGAGACCCATCAACATCGGCATCGGTCATTATGATAATTTTATGATATCTTAATTTTTCAAGATTAAATTCATTTCCAATACCAGTACCAAAAGCCGTAATAATTGTTCTAATTTCTTCATTTCCCAAAGCTTTATCAAGTCTTGCTTTTTCTACATTTAAAATTTTACCTCTAAGTGGAAGAATAGCTTGTGTCATTGCATCTCTACCTTTTTTAGCAGAACCACCTGCTGAATCTCCCTCGACTATAAATATTTCCGATACTTTAGGATCTTTACTCTTACAATCAGATAATTTCCCAAAAAAATTAGTTGTAGCTAAATCATTCTTTCTAGTTATTTCCCTAGCCTTTTTAGCCGCATTTCTAGCTCTACAAGCAAGTTGTGCCTTTTCAACAATTATCTTAGCTTCATCAGGATTTTCAAGTAAAAACTTCTCAAAACCTTCACTAAATACACTATCCGCGAGCTTTCTTACCTCACTATTTCCCAGTCTACCTTTAGTCTGACCTTCAAATTGTGGATTAGGATGCTTACAAGATACAATCATAGTAAGTCCTTCTTTAACATCATCTCCAGTTAAAGATTCATCTTTTTCTTTAATAATGCCAGATTTCTTACCATAGCTGTTAATAACACGTGTTAAAGCTCTTTTGACACCATCTTCATGAGTACCACCATCATGAGTATTTATGTTATTAACAAATGAATATATATTATCGTTATATCCATTTGTGTATTGTAAAGCAACCTCAAACATTACACCATCTTCTTCACCTTCTAAGTGAATGATATTTTCATGGATTGGTGTTTTTTCTTGATTTATAAACTTTACATATTCAGAAATACCACCTTCATACATAAATATCTCACCAGTAGTATCTTCCTCATCTCTATCATCTCTAAGAGTAATTCTAAGTCCTTTATTAAGGAACGCTAACTCACGTATTCTTACCTTTAATGTATTATAATCGTAGATATCAGTATCAAATATTTCAGAATCTGGTTTAAATGTAACACTCGTACCTGTCCTATTTTCATCACAATCTCCAATTACTTTTAAAGGTTCAGTAGTCTTACCACCATTCTCAAACCTAATGAAATTAACTTTTCCATTTTTATAAACAGTAACCTCTACCCAACTTGATAAAGCATTTACTACTGATGCACCAACTCCGTGAAGACCTCCAGATACTTTGTATCCTCCGCCACCAAATTTACCTCCAGCATGAAGTACGGTATATACAGTCTCAACTGTACTTTTCTTAGTTTTAGGATGAATATCAACCGGAATTCCACGTCCATCATCTTTAACTGTAATAGAGTTATCTTTATTAATAATCACTTCTATATTGTTACAGTAACCAGCTAAAGACTCATCTATTGCATTATCAACTATTTCCCAAACTAAATGATGCAAACCTTTTACATCAGTTGTACCAATATACATACCAGGTCTTTTTCTAACTGCCTCTAATCCTTCCAATACTTGTATATCGGAAGCATCATAATGTTCTTTATTCATTTTTATACCTCCCTATCAATCATTTCTTTTGTAAATCTATCTATTTTTAATTTACCTGCATCAATTCTAAATACTTTAGATTTAGACAGTATTTCTTTATTAAAACTATTAAGTGATACAGCCGTTATTATTACTTGCATATTACGGCTTAAATAGTTTAATAAATTATTATTTTTTATCTCATCTATTTCACTAAATACATCATCTAATAACAATATTGGAGTAGTTTCCTTCCACTTCTTAAATATTTCTATTTCTGATAACTTTAAAGTGAGGACCGATATTCTCATTTGACCTTGCGAGCCATATAACTTAAGATTAGAATTTCCTAAATAAAACTCAAAATCATCTTTATGAATACCATAAAATGTTGATAAAAACTTATACTCGGAATCATATTTTTCCTTAAATACTTCTAATATTTTGTTTTTATCATAATTATACTCATCATAATCAAAATTAGGTTTATAGACAACTTTAAATTCATCTAATCCAGTTATTTCTTTAAATATTTTTGAACAAAAATTATTAATTCTTTCTATAAACTTCTTTCTAATCTTAAAAATGAGAATATCCTTTTCAATTAAGAAAGATGTAAGTACATCATAATAATTAATATCCATCTTCCCATTTTTTATATAGTCATTACGCATTTTAAGTATTTTTTCATATTCAGATAATAAAATATAGTAGTTACTATATAATTGAGATAACTCGGTATTTAAAAACTTTCTTCTATTAAGTGGGGGACCTTTTATAATATCTAAATCGTCTGGAGTAAATAAAATAATATTCATACGTGATATATAACTACTTACTTTACTTATTTCATTAGAATCAACAATCATGTGTTTTTTCATATTATCATAATAAATAGTTAAATCAGTATCTAACTTACTATTTTTTAAAACTCCATCTATTTTAAAGAATTCTTTATTATACATAATAAGATTAACATCATTTACATTTCTAAATGTATTAGTAAGAGCAAGTACATAGATACTTTCAAGTAAATTAGTCTTACCTTGTGCATTATTACCATAAATAATATTAATCCCTTTATTAAATGATATCTTCAAACTTGAATAATTACGAAAATTCTTTAAACTGATGCGTTTTAGATACATAAATTTACCTTCCCTGTTAATTTTTTGATATAAAGTTTTAAAATAAATGAGATTTATCAATAATAGGTATACCTATACAGACATACCTATTATATCACAAAAAAGGTACCAAAAAAAGAAATTATTACATTTCTTTTATTCTTTCAAACAATCTTGTCTTAAGTAGCGAAGCACGATAATACTGATTGTTAAGTAAATAGTATGAAATTGGTAAAACCATACTTTTTCCATTGTTAAATATAACTCTACTTCCCTTACCATACTTCTCTATATCTTTAATTTGATTAAAAGATAACCAAATAGATTCTTGTGTACGAACAGAAGAAGTTGGAAAGAATATTATCTTTCTTGATTCTTCTATTATAATTGGATACTTAGTCTTTAATCCTGTTAAAGCCTTAGTACCTTCACATCTACCTGCATAAGAACTACCGTAGAATACACAATTATATTTAATAATATTGTTTGTTGTATCAGCTATTTCATATTCTGCATCTTCTTCACAAACCAAAGCAGTATCTTTTCCACATGGACGAATTACTTGTGTTGCTTCGTTTATTTCGTATTCAGTCATAATATCCCCCTTTCTTGGTATATTGTTATACCAGCAGGTTAAGTCGTATTTTGTCGAATTATGTTACACATAGTAAAAAATGTAAAAAAAAAAGCAATTTCTGCCTTTTAAAATGTTCTAATTGGTAAAATTAGTTGAATAAGATTACTATTATCTATATTTTTAATGATAATTGGCTTTATTTCTCCATTAAAGCATAACTCAATCTCATCACTGTTGAATACTTTAATTGCATCCATCATATATTTAGAACTAAACGATATATTTAAATTTTTGTTTTCATTGTTTATAATTTTAATATTTTCCTCTACATTACCAATTTCTGGAATATTAGATGTAATTTTAGCCTTATTACTATCTATAAACAAATTAATAATATTTTTCTCTTCTTCGTTAGTAAGTAATGATGCTCTATCTATGGCGTCATAGAAATCTTCTAGTTTAACTTTAATTGTAAGAGAATACTCATTAGGTATTAATTTGTCTGTTGCAGGATAATTACCATTAATTAATCTCGACATAATAATTAAATTATTGCATTTAAATATTACTTTATTAGAGAATATATGTAATTCTAAATTTTCATTATCTTCAGGAATCATACGAGATGTTTCAACAAGATTTTTAGATGGAACTACAATATTAACCTCGTTATCCACATTTTCATTTAACTTAATTGTTTTTTTCGATAGTCTATACGAATCAGTAGCCGTACATTCTAGTATATTTTTATTAATTTTAAAGTTTATACCTGTAAGTATTGGACGTGATTCTTGAGTAGAAGTTGAAAAAATAATTTGATTAATCATTGTTTTAAAAGTAATTTTATTAAGCATTACTGGATTCTTTGCATATTCTAAATCAATATTAGGAAACTCACTAGCTTGATTACAATTAAGTTTAAATGATGAATTGGTAGTAGTAATTAATACTTGTGAATCAATCACTTCTTCTATAGTAATAATTTCATTACTAAGTTTTTTTACTATATCATATATATATCTTCCTGATATAACTAACTCTCCTAACTCAATAATATCTTCAATATTTTTATCAGGAATAAAGGATTTAATTGCAAATTCATTATTAGTACTTAATAAGTATAAACCTTCTTCCTTTAAATCAAATTTTATACAATTAAGTATAGGAATTAAATTCTTAGAGGAAACCCCCCTTATTACATAGTTCAAGTTTTCCACAAGAACATTTTGTTTAATTTTAATTTTCATACCAAAACCTTCTTTCATTTATTTATATTATATATATTATTATTATTAATGTCAATAATGTGCATAACTTAATTTTTCTCTTTATTTATAAAGGAAAAAACGATGATGATAAAATGTGCATAACTGTTCATAAGATGTTCAAAAGTTGTGTTTAAAACATTTTAATCTGATTTACCATCTTCTGAATTTCATTTTTTAATTCATCACTCTTATCAACTTCTTTTTTTATTTTATCTACACCGTGCATAACTGTCGTATGATTTCTACCACCAAATTCATTACCTATTTTAACAAGATTTTCATTTAAATACATACGACATATATACATTGCAACTTGTCTAGGCTGAGTTATTGTACTAATTCTTCTCTTAGACTTTAAATCATCAACACTAACATTATAATTACTACACACAATGTGCATAACTTGTTCAATGTTATTTATTGCTTCTATTCTTGTAACAAAATAATCTTTTAACGCTTCAGTTGCAAGTTCTAATGTAATATCAGAACCATTCATTATGGTAGCATACGCAAATACACGAGTTAATGCTCCTTCTAATTTTCTAATATCACTAGTACAGTTACTTGCAATATACTCTTTTACATCTGCAGGAAAATTAGTTTTTAGTTCATGATTTTCTATTTTTTTGTTGATAATATTCATTCTAAGTTCAAAATCAGGTGGTTCAATACTTACTGTAAGGCCCCAGTTAAATCTAGTTTTTAGTCTTTCTTCTAATCTTTTTATATCATCAGGAGATCTATCAGATGATATGATTATTTGTTTTTCATTATTATATAAGTCATTAAATGTGTTGAAAAATTCTTGTTGTGCGGAAGTTGCTCCAACAATATTGTGAATATCGTCAATAATTAGAACATCTACATCACGATATTTACTTTTGAACTGTTTTGTTACTTCAAAATTATTTGAATCTCCATTTTTTCTACAAATTTCAACAAAATCGTTTAAAAAATTATCACAAGTAATGTAAAGTACTCGTTTTGCACTATTTTTTACAACAAAATTACCTATAGCCTGCATCAAATGGGTCTTTCCTAATCCACTTGGTCCATATATAAATAAAGGGTTGTACATTTTACCTGGATGTTCTGCAACAGCAATCGCACTAGTTGCGGCAAACTTATTACTCTTACCTATTATATAGTTTTCAAATGAATACCTACTGTCAAGATTAGTTGTAAAGTTTTCGTTACTAGGTATTCCTATTTCTTCTGTATTAATTTCAATATTTTTCTCTATTTCTTCTTCAAGTAAGAACTCAAATTTAAAGTTTGTTCCTGTTACTTCTTGAAAAGTTTCTTCAATTATATCTATATAATTTTCCGAAAGATTCTTTTTATGAACATGATATGGAACTTTTACTTTAGCAGTATCATTTTCAAGACCTATTAATTTAGTTTCACTAAACCATGTTTCATATGATATGTTACTAATTTTGTTTTTTATTTTCTCTAAAAAACTTATCCACATATTATCTAGGTTCATAAATACACCTTCTTTCGTTATCAACAATACTATTCTACAATAAAATGTGCAAAAAGTGAAGAAAAAAAACTAAGAATTGCTTATTTTTTTATAGTTATCCACATTTTATGTGCAAAACTTATGAACATAAAATTTTTTAAACATTCATGCACAATGTTCATAAGTCAATTTTTTGTTGATAACTTTATTTTTATTATGGATTATAAGGGAATATGATTAATATAGTAATGTGGATAACTATGTTGATTATTATCATAATGATGTACTTATAATCTTTTTTTTAACATACAATATGTTATTTTTCATTTTATGTTTAAAAATAACATTTATAATCGTCTTAGAAGTTGGCTGTGTTCAAGCAAATCACTGATAAGTAGATATATCAATATATTGTTTTATAGGTAATACAACTTGTTTATAACATCATCAGTCAAAAGATAGAACTGAGCTTAAAAGTTAAACAAATCACTAATGAAAATTATGATCAATTACATTATATGGTCGTGTTACAGTTTTTAATGATATTCATCGTGGAATAGAATTTGGAATATAAAATATATTCTTAGAAGTATATAAAGAAGAAATTAACGAAGCTAAAGTTATAGTAGCAAATACCCCAGATTTTAACAAGTTAAATTATGATGATAAAATTATTTATGTAATTCATTTGCTTGATAAACTTAGAATTAAGAATTATGGTACTTCGGAAATTCCGGAAATTAACCTAAGTGATATTATAGGAGATTGGTTTCTGATTTAGATGAAATAAATGTTTCGCAGGAATCATATGAACCAACTTTTAAAGATGATAATAGTACCAAAAAAAAATAATTGATAAAAAGGAAACGATTGTAATAAGGAATATAATTGTTTTTTGAGAAATTGATTTATGAATATTAAATTTTTAGTGTATTATCGTATATAAAAGAAAAAGATGAAATTAAAAAAACATCTCTTCAATTCGCAAAATTCATTATTTTCCTTTATATTTGCAATATTTAGTAAAAT
>CAMJTE010000028.1 GCA_946408655.1 uncultured Caryophanales bacterium
CATGTTATAATTATTTCGTGATGTTTATGAGTTTAGAGTTTATACGTAATTTTTCAATCATTGCGCATATCGATCATGGTAAAAGTACAATTGCAGATAGAATACTTGAAGTAACAAATGCTGTATCCAAAAGGGAGATACAAGAACAGATGTTAGATAGTATGGATATAGAGCGTGAGCGAGGAATTACAATTAAGTTAAATGCAGTGGAATTAAAATATAAATTAGATGGAATAGATTATACTTTGAATCTTATTGATACTCCAGGACATGTTGATTTTTCTTATGAAGTATCACGTAGTCTTGCAGCATGCGAAGGTGCGATTTTAGTTGTTGATGCTGCTCAAGGGATAGAAGCACAAACACTTGCTAATCTATATCTAGCTATGGAAAATAATCTTACTGTTATTCCAGTTATTAATAAGATAGATTTACCTAATGCTGATGTTGAGAAAGTAAAAAAAGAATTAGTTGATAGTCTTGGATTTAGTGAGGATGAAATATTATTATGTAGTGGGAAAACTGGTGTTGGGATTAAAGAATTAGTTGAAGAAGTAATTAAAAGAGTACCTAGTCCAAAAAGCGATAGTAATGACTTACAAGCATTAATTTTTGATTCATATTTTGATTCATATCGTGGTATAGTTATTTTAACACGTATATTTAATGGGGAGATAAAAGTAGGAGATAAAATTAAGATGCATGCAACTAATGCAGAATATGAGGTTGTAAGTGTTGGAGTACATACACCAAAAGAGTTATTAAAAGATAAACTCGTAAGTGGTGAGGTTGGATTTATTACGGCTAGTATTAAAAGTATTAGTGATGTTAAAGTCGGGGATACAATAGTTAGTAGTAATTCTAAAGTATCTGCGCTCTCTGGGTATAAACCTATGCGTTCAATGGTATTTTGTGGGCTATATCCAATTGAATCAAATAAGTATCCGGCTTTAAGAGAAGCATTAGAAAAATTAAAATTAAATGATGCATCATTAGAGTTTGAACCGGAAACTAGTGAGGCTTTAGGATTTGGGTTTAGATGTGGCTTTTTAGGATTACTTCATATGGAAATTATTGAAGAGAGAATTGAAAGAGAATTTGATATAGATTTAATTGCAACAAGCCCAAGTGTAGTATATAAAATAGAACTTACTGATGGTTCTGATATCTATATAGATTCACCGTCAAAGATGCCAGAAAGGCAAAAAATTAGTAAAATATATGAACCATATATTAAAACTAATATCTTTGTTCCAAGTGAATACATTGGTTCTATTATGAAACTATGTCAGGATAAAAGAGGTAATTATCAGTCTATGGAATATATTGATGAGAAAAGAGTTAATATTCATTATGAAATTCCACTTTCTGAAATAGTCTATGATTTTTTTGATAGATTAAAATCTACAACTAAAGGATATGCTTCATTTGATTATGAAGTTATTGGATATAAAGAATCTAAACTTGTTAAAATGGATATACTATTAAATGGTAAAATAGTAGATGCATTAAGTTTAATAGTCCATAAAGATTTTGCTTATAATAGAGGTAAAGCAATCGTTGAATCATTAAGAAAGTTAATACCTCGTCAACAATTTGAAATACCAATACAAGCAGTAATTGGGACTAAAGCAATTGCTAGAACCGATATTAAGGCAGTTAGAAAAAATGTGCTTGCGAAGTGTTATGGAGGAGATGTATCTCGTAAACGTAAACTTTTAGAAGCACAAAAAGAAGGTAAAAAAAGAATGAAGATGGTAGGTAATGTTGAGGTGCCACAAGAAGCATTCTTAGCAGTACTATCGATGGAGGAGTAAATATGGCAAGAACTTTTGATGAAAATGAAAGAGCAGAATTAATTAACGCAGTGGGTAAATATTATTTGCATTGTGAAGGAAAACCATCATGTAGAAAATGTGTAGAGCATTTAAAAAAAGGTGGTAAAAGCATTAGTGTCGCAACTGTAAAGGATTATTTAGATAGATTTGTTAAAATGAATCCTGAGACTGCACCAATTATCTATGATATAGTAAGTGGTAATAAGTCTAAAACTATAGCTGATGAAAGTGTTAGAAATAGAGTTTTAATAGTATCTAATATGGTAGCTAATGGTCTTACTATAGAAGATGTAGTTGGACAAACTGGTTATACTAAAGATGTTATTCATAAAGATATAACAAAAAGAATCTATCAAATAGATGTTGATTTAGCTTTAAAAGTAAAAGAAGTTTTAACAAGTCATAAATTAGATAATCTGTTGCATGGAAATGATGCATATCTAAGTCAAGAAAGAAATAATGGAAGATTTAGTAAATAAAGTTAAATCTGCATATATTCACATTCCTTTTTGTAATACGATATGTTCTTACTGTGATTTTTGTAAAGTATATTATAAAACTAATTTAATTGATAGCTATTTAGATAACTTATCAAAAGAGATAGATGAGTATTATAAAGGAGAGATATTAGATACTATATATATAGGTGGAGGTACTCCTAGTTGTCTTAGTATTGATAAGTTAAATAGGTTATTTAATATTATTGATAAATTAAAAAGAAGTAATAATCTAGAATTTACTTTTGAATGTAATCCAGAAGATATAAATGAAGAATTGCTTAAATTACTTAAAAGTTGGGAAATAAATAGATTAAGTATAGGTGTTGAATCATTTAATAAAGATATTTTAAAAATACTTAATAGAAGATATGATATAGATATTTCTAGTAAAATAGATATGTGTAAGAAATACTTTGATAACATAAATATAGACTTAATGTATGCAATACCTAGTGAGAATTTAGATATACTAAATAATGATATAGATGCTTTTATAAAATTAGATGTTCCTCATATATCGACATATTCTTTAATTATTAATAAGAATACTGTAATGTATAATAATCATTATAAAAATATTGATGATGAACTTGATTATGAGATGTATAAGTTAATTATTGATAAATTAAGTAAATATAATTATCATCATTATGAGATCAGTAATTTTAGTAAGATTGGTTATGAATCTAAACATAATCTTACTTATTGGAATAATAAATACTACTATGGTTTTGGAGTAGGGGCATCAGGATATATAGATAATATACGTTATGATAATACTAGAAGTATAACAAAATATATTAGTGGGTGTTATAGATTAGATAGTAATAAGTTATCTTATAATGAAGAGATAGAGAATGCTTTTATATTAGGATTTAGAAAAATAGATGGTATAGATATAAATGATTTTAAAAATAGATATGGATTTAATCCTAAAAATATAGATATTGTAAAAAAATTAGTTAAACAAAATAAATTAGATGTCAATGAATATAATATAAAGATTAATAATGATTATATATATACATCAAATGATATATTATGTGAGTTTTTAGCTATTAATTACGAAATTGAGAAAAATGAAAATAAGTGATATAATTGGGTGGTGGTGTGATATGAAGAAAAATAGTTTAAAGAGATATTTTAATACAACTATGAAACGAGCAAAAAGGTTATTTTTAAAAACATATAAGAAAATAGTTTTATATTTAAAAACTAATTTACTTGTAGAAATATTTATTATTGTTAATGCAATTAATGGAATCATGCTTAGATATTTTACAGTAAAAAACGTATTTGCCTTAAAACCATTATTAGGTGATCTAACCCTTTTAATTGCCGTAGGGGCGTTTGCTCACTTTTTTAAACCTAAGAATCAAATTAAATACTTATTTTCATGGTCAATAATATTTAGTTTAACCTGTTTTATAAACTGTGTGTACTATAGTAATTATATTTCATTTGCTTCATTTTCTATGTTATCAACTGCAACAGAACTTACGGGGTATACTGATGCGGTTATAGAAAATATTTTAGAATTTAAAGATTTTGTTTTCTTTATAGTTCCATTTGTATTATTATTCTTCCACTTCCAATTAAAGAAAAAAAATTATTACGATAAAGTAGCCAAAGTTGAAAAAGGGAGAAAAAGATTTTTTAGCGAGGTTGGCGTTGGATTAATTACCCTAGGAATGTTTGTAATGCATCTTACATCAACAGACTTATCAAGATTGGATAAACAGTGGAATAGATCATCAATAGTTATGGAATTTGGTGTTTATATATATCAATCTAATGATCTTGTTAGTTGCGTTAAAACAAAAGTTAATACGATGTTTGGATACGATGAGGCAGCTAAAACATTTAGAGAATATTATTCAAGTAAAGAAAAAAGTGAAGCTAATAAGTATACTAATATTTTTGAAGGTAAGAATGTTTTAGTAATCCATGGAGAATCAATCCAAGGATTTACCATGAATCTAAGATTTAATGGAGAAGAATTAACGCCTAATGTAAATAAATTAGCTAGTGAAGGTATTTATTTTAATAACTTTTATGCTGAAGAATCTACAGGTACAAGTAGTGATTCAGAGTTTACATTCGCAACGGGATTAATGCCAGCATCTAATGGAACTGTATTTATGAATTATTTTAACAGAGACTATGTAACTATTCAAAAGTTACTTAAAGAAAAAGGTTATTATACATTTAGTATGCATGGTAATAATGGTAGTGCATGGAATAGAGATATAATGCATAAGCATATGGGATATGATAAGTTCTATAGCAAGAAGGAATATGAAATAGATGAAGAAATAGGTTTAGGTTTATCTGATAAATCATTCTTTAGACAATCAATGGAAAAACTAGAGAATATAAATAATGAATATGATAAATGGTACGGACTATTAATAATGCTTACAAATCATACACCATTTAGCGATATAGGGGATTATTCTAATTATTCAGTTAATATTAAAAATGAAGATGGTACTGAGACTAGTTATCTAGAAGGAACTAAGATGGGTAATTACTTAAAAAGTGTTCATTATGCAGATGAAGCTATTGGTGAACTTATCTCTAGTCTTGATGAAAAAGGAATGCTTGATAATACAGTTATAGTGTTATATGGAGATCATGATGCTAAACTTAAAAAAGGAGAGTTTGAAAAACTATATAATAGTGAATATATAGATTCAGTATTAATAGATCCAAGCAAGAAGATAGAGACAATTGATGATTATACATATGAATTAAATAGAAAAGTTCCATTTATTATATGGTCAAAAGATAAGTTAAATACTGATTATGTTGGCACTTTTGACAAAGTAATGGGGATGATTGATGTATCACCAACTTTAGAAAATATGTTAGGCACATATAATCCTTATTCTTTAGGACATGATATATTTAGTATTGATGAGAATGCAATAGTATTTCCATCTGGTAACTGGATGACTAATAAGTTATATTATAATAGTTCTAAAAAAGAATATAGACAATTAGATTATGATACATCTATTAGCATGGATTATATTAATAAATATAGTGAGTATGCAGAAGAAATTATTAATCTATCTAATGGAATCATTGATTATGATTTAATTAAAAAGGTTAAAGAAGGAGATGTACAATTAGGTACATTTAGTAATTAAATAAGTAACATCTAAAAAGAAAATAGCTTTTTAGATGTTTTTATTAAAAAAATGTTTGATATCTAAATAATTAATGATATAATATTCCTTGGTGATTTTTATGGATAAACAATATTTAAATTATTTAAAGAAAGCATTTAATGCTGCAGCAGGATATAAAGATGTTGGAGTTAATTATATTGAGTTTGAGCAATATTTAAGACAAATGAGAGATTTGGGGAGCGAGTATTTAAAAATATTAGAAGAATTTGGTTTAGATCCTTTGGATGATGAAATAACTGAAATTAATAAAGGTATTTTGGATTCTATTGCTTATAAGAATACAAATTTTTCTATCGTAACACCATTTTCACGTAATATGGAAAAGAATAGTAACAATAAAATATATAGATTTAAATTTATATCTAAAATGGGAGTTCCACGATTTAAAACTTCTAATGGCTCTACTTATAGTTCTGATGATTATTTTAGTCATACCTTTATTACTCAAAATCCATATGATTATTCTATGATTGAAGGCTTCTCAGATTTATCACATAGAGGAGAATATAATACAATTTTTGGTATGTATGGTTTTACTAGTGATAAAGATTTTAATGATAAAACAAGGATGCTTGAAAACGTTAGAAATTCTATGGATAATTATTATGAGGAAAGACTAACTGATGGTGATAAATACTTTTATATAGTTAGAACTGGAGTAAAAACAAAGGTAAAGTCTAGATAATTATAAAATGAGCATTTAAAATAATGCTTTTTTAATTAATATATGATAAAATATTATTAGATTAAGCGAGGTATATATGAAAAAGAATGCATTTACACTTATTGAATTGCTTGCAATTCTAGTTATATTAACAATTTTATCAATAATATTAATTCCTACAATAAAGAAGGCTATTAATGATGCGAAAGACTCTGCTTACAAAGATCAAGTATCAACAATTAAAAGAGCTGCTGAAGCATATTTTGTTAATTCTAATTTTAGAGTAGATAGTACTAATCCTAAAGTAATGTATTTAGCAGACATAGTTAGTAGTGGATATATAGAGGGTAATAAAGTAGTTAATCCTGTTACCTCTGAAACAATGATGGGATGTGTACTAATTAAGTATTATAGTAATCAATATCACTATGATTATATTGATTCTAATACAGAATGTGAAAAGTATCAAAATATTAGAGAGTAATTTATTTTTAGAAGAATTATCCTAGAGTTAGTTTATGTTGTCTATATAATAAATATAAATAAAGTATTTGAATATAAGAAAAATCCAAATATTGGTGAATAAAAAAAATCTTCCTATTCATAATAAGAGTAGGAGGATTTTTTTATGGAAATAAATAAATATAATGTATTAGTAAAAAAACATACCCCTAAAGAAAATATCTTGTTAAATGGTTTAATTAGTTTTATTGTAGGAGGTTTTATGGGAGTTTTAGGTGAGGTATTAGTTGAATTATATGCCTACTTTCTTCATATTCCAACTAAAGAAGCATCAACGTTTATGATTATTACTTTAGTGTTTTTTGGTTGTTTCTTTACTGCTTTAGGCTTTTTTGATAATTTAGTCAAGTTCGCTAGATGTGGCCTAATTGTTCCTATTACTGGCTTTGCTCATGCTATGATGAGTGCGGCTTTAGAATATAAGCGCGAAGGTTTTGTTACAGGACTTGGTTCTAATATGTTTAAACTTGCTGGTTCTGTAATACTTTTTGGTGTTGTATCTGCATATGCATTTGGACTTTTAAGAATTATAATAATGGGAGGCTAACAATGACACAAGAATATGAAAATGTATATATAAATGATACCGCAATAATCTCTGGACCTTATGAAGCCAAAGGACCTTTATCTAGTTATTTTGATAAAAGTTATAATGATTTATACTTTGGCTCAAAATCATGGGAGGATGCAGAAATTAAAATGTTAGGTGAGTGTATTGATATATTACTCCAAAAAACTAAAAAGAAAATAAATAGTATCGATGCATTAATATCAGGAGATTTATTAAATCAAATTGTAAGTAGTAGTTTTAATGCTGCTAAATTAAATATTCCATTTATTGGAATATATGCAGCATGTTCTACAAGTACTCTTGGGTTATTAATTGCAGCAAATATGATTGAAGTAGGACAAGTGAAAAACATTATAACCTCAGTATCATCACATAACTGTACATCAGAAAAACAATTTAGACAACCAGTTGAATATGGTGGGCCTAAACCTAAAACTGCAACATTTACAGTAACAGGTGCCGCATCTGCACTCTTATCTTCAAAAAAATCAAAGATAAGAATTATATCTAGTACACTTGGTAGCGTTGTTGATGCAGGAATAAAAGATGCATTTAACATGGGAGCAGTTATGGCGCCAGCTGCAGCTAAAACAATTTATAATCATCTTATTAATACTAAAACTAAAGCAAGTGATTATGACTTGATATTAACAGGAGATTTAGGTAGATATGGTAAAGATATATTAAAAGATTATATGGAAAAAGAATATGGAATAGAATTGAATAATTTAGATGATTCGGCATGCATGATATATGATATTGATTCTCAAGATGTTTATGCTGGAGGATCAGGTCCTGCTTGTATTCCTCTTGTTACATATGGGTATATATTAGATAAAATGAAAAAAGGCAAACTAAAAAAAGTATTAATGGTCGCAACTGGATCATTACACAGTCAAGTGACAGTTAATTTGAAAAAATCAATACCTGCAGTTAGTCATGCGATATGTTTGGAGGCTAATCTATGATATATGTAAATGCATTTATATTTTGTGGTATAGTTTGCTTGATCGGGCAACTAATACTAGATAATACTAAATTAACGCCAGGACATATTACAACTATGTTTGTAATTATAGGAGCGTTCCTAGATTCATTTAATATTTATGATAAATTTGTTCTTTGGGCAGGTGGAGGTGCACTTGTACCTATTACATCATTTGGTCATCTATTAATTCATGGAGCTATGGATACAGTAAATACATTTGGTGTAATGGGACTATTCATGGGTATGTTTGATTTAACTTCATCAGGAATAGTTGCGGCAATTATCTTTTCATTTTTCTTTTCTTTATTCTTTCAACCGAGAGATTAAAAAAAGTTAGATTTTATGTTTTGAGTGAATTTGTAGAACTAATTATACAGCTTTTAATAAATTACAAGTAAAAATTAAAATACTTGTAATTTTATTATGCAAATAATAAAAAAGCAGTTGTTTGAATTAATATTGTGAGCGTGCTATAAGTATTACTGGTGGTGTTATATGGATAAATATTATAAAAAAATTAAACAAAAATTAGTAGATGATGAAATATATGCTAAAACTAAAGATTATTCTAAAGAAAGGCATAAAGTAATTACATACTTTGAAACTGGTAAACTACTATTTGAGGCAGGTAGTAAATATGGAGAATCTATAATAAATAATTACTCTAAGAAATTGGTTGATGAAATAGGTAAGAAATATAATTATAGAACTCTATATCGTATGAGAAGTTTTTATAAAGTTTTTAATAATGAAAAATTGACACCATTGGTGTCAAAATTGAGCTGGAGTCATTATATTCAATTATTATCACCAAATGATATTGATGAAATAATTTATTATATAAGACAAAGTGTAAAACTTCACTTAAGTAAAAATGATTTAATAAGCAAAATAAAGAATAAAGAATATGAAAGATTAGATAATAAAACTAAAGAAAAACTAAAGAATAATATTGAAGAAATTGTTGTATCTGATTTAGTCAAGAACCCTATATTAATTAGAAATAGTTATGATTATACAGATATATCAGAAAAGTTATTAAAACAGTTAATACTGGAAGATATGGATAACTTTTTAAAAGAGTTAGGTAACGGTTTTTCATATATTGGAAATGAGTATAAAATAAAAATCGGAGATAGGTATAATTACATAGATATCCTTTTATATAACTATATTTATAATTGTTTTATTGTTGTTGAACTTAAGGTAACAGAATTAAAAAGTGAGTATATAGGGCAAATAACAAAATATATGAATTATATCGATAAACACGTAAAGACAATTATTCAAAACAAAACAATTGGAATTATTATATGTAGGAAAGATAATAAATTTATAATGGAGTATTGTAGTGATGATAGAATTCTTTCTAGGGTATATGAATTAATTTAATTTATAAAATACTAAAATTAGTATTTTTTTCTTTTTAATTAATAAAATAGTAGTGGTGATACTATGCAGTTTAATGGACTTCGTTCATATATACTAGAAGATGAATTTAAAGTAACTATACTAATTAATAAAATAAATATTGTCAATTTTAAAGAGATGGGACATTTTGATAGTAATAAAGTAATAGTAAGATATATGAAAAATGATAATAATCATAATTTAATAATTAAAGGAAGAAATTTGGTAGTATCAAAGTTAAAGAGGTGTGAAGTACTTATTGAAGGTGTGATTGATGCATTAGAATTTAGGTGATACTATTAACTATTTAACTAATAAAATTGTAATTAAAGTAGTAGGTAAGAATATATATAATTTTATATATAGACTTCATCAATTAGGTATAGATTTATTAAATATTAATTATAAAAGTGTGAACGAAGTTATTATTACAATAAATGATTCTGATTATGATAAAGTTATAGAAAATAAAACAATATATGAGATAGAAGTAATATCTTATCAAGGATTAATTAAAACTAAAAAAGTATTATTTGCTTATAAATATATATTAATATTTATTATTTTAAGTATGCTTATTATTTATTTTTTAAGTAATTTAATATTTAGAGTAGATATAGTAACTAATGACAATGTAATGAGACAAAAGATAAGTAAGTATCTTAATAAAAAAGGTATAAGTAAGTATCATTTGAAAAAAAGTTACAGTGATTTACAAGAGATAAAAAAAGATATACTTAATGATTATAAAGATGAGATAGATTGGATTGAAATAGAATCTATTGGTAGTAAATATATAGTTAGATTTGAGCCTAGAATTAAGACTGATTTAACAAAAGATAATAAGTTTCAAAACATAATTGCGAAGAAAAATGCCATAATTTATTCTATGGATATTAAAAGTGGACAGATAATAAAAAATAGATTTGATTATGTTAAAAAAGGTGATGTAATAGTTAGTGGTTATATATATTTAAATGAAAGAATAATGAATACGATAAAAGCCGAAGGAGATGTATATGGAGAGGTTTGGTATAAGATAAAAGTTAAATATCCATATAAATATAAAAGTATTAAAATGACTGGTAAAAGTAAGAAAGTATTATCTATTAAATTTTTAAATAATGATATTAACTTATTTAACTTTAATAAGTATAAAGATTACAAGAAAACTAATAAAGTATTATTTAAGAATAATATACTACCTATATCTATAGATATGGAAAAACAAGAAGAGTTAGATATCAAAAAAGAGAATAATAGTTATAAAGAAGCAGTTGATGAAGCAGTTAAGAATGCACTTAAAAAACTAAAGAAAAAAATAGATGATAAAGCTTATATCAATGATTATAAAGTACTTAATGTAAATAAAATAAATGATGGAGTTAGTGTAGATGTATTTATTAGTGTAATAGAGGTAATATCTGAGTATCAAGAAATAGAAGAATATAAGGAAATAGATAGTGAACAACCTTAAGATAATTTTAAAAGATGATTATGGTATTATTATTCTTAGCATTATTAGTTATATATTCTTTAGAATAATTACAAGAATTAAGTATAAGAAAAAAATAGATTTTAAAAAGGAATTTGTATTACTATTATTTATAATCTATCTTTTAATATTATTTAGCATCGTTACATATCCTACAGGAGAATATGGCTATAATAACTACAATATATTTAAAGAGATTTTAAGATATAATATCGGTAGTAAATTATTTATCCAAAATATTATAGGTAATATTTTATTGTTTATTCCCTTTGGCATGTTTTTAAACTATTATTTTAAAGTAAAAATAATATCACTAATTATTATTACAATCCTATATTCTTTATCAATAGAATTAACCCAAACATTAATTGATAGAGTATTTGATATAGATGATATTATTCTTAACTTAGTAGGTTCTATTATTGGATACTATTTTAGTAAATATACAAGTTAAATTATAATTCAAGAAATTAGTTTTTCTTGAATTTTTCGTGGTAGATTTTATTAGGATAATTTGATACAATTGTTTTGTGTTTTAAAGGAGAATGTATGAAAAGAGAAAAGATTATTATTAAAACAAGTTATATCGGGATTATTTTTAATATCCTACTTGTAATATTTAAAATGATTGTAGGATTTATTGCAAATTCAATTGCGATTATTCTAGATGCAGTAAATAACCTAACTGATGTTATATCATCTACTGCAACCATTATAGGTATGAAATTTGCTTCAAAATCCCCAGATAAAGAACATCCTTTTGGTCATGGTAGAATAGAATATTTTACATCAGTAATAATTGCAACATTTATAATAATCGCAGGATTACTTGCCATGAAGGAATCAATTGTAAAAATTATAAATCCAGGTGATGTAAATTATTCTTATATATCATTAATTGTTATTACTGTTGCAGTAATATCAAAGTTTATCTTTGGTAAAAAAGTAAAAAGTATTGGTAATAAACTAAAATCGCATAGTTTAATTGCCGTTGGAACTGATGCATTAATGGACTCAGTATTATCATTTACAACCTTAATAGCTGGTATATTAAACATTATATATGGATTATGTATAGAAGGATATTTAGGTATAGTTATATCACTAGTTATAATTAAAAGTGGTATTATGATATTTAGAGAATCAATGGATATTATGATAGGTAAAAGATTTGATAAGAACTTAACTGATAAAATAAAAAAAGAAATAAGTAAATATAACGATGTTATAAATGTCTGTGATTTAACTCTTCATAATTATGGGCCTAATAAGACAATAGGCAATGTACATATAGAAATAGATGATAAAATTAATGCATCTAAAATTCATACATTAACAAGAAAGATAAGTGTAGATATATTTAATAAGTTTAATATATTTATGACTATAGGTATATATGCATCTAATAGTGATACTAAATCAAAAAAAATAAAAGATTATTTAATTAAGATATTAAAAGAATATGAGTGTGTAAAACAATTACATGGATTCTATATAGATTATGATAATAAAAATATTTATTTTGATCTAATAATAGATTTTGATTGTGAAAATAAACAAGTGATAAAAGACATAATTATAACTAGAATGAAATTAAAATATAAAGAATACGAGTATAGTGTTATTATAGATGATGATATAAGTGATTAGGAGTTTATATGGATTATAAAGATATAGAAAGAAGTATAATTAAGAAATTTAGAAAAGATATATGGTGCAAATTCACAAAAGCAGTAAGAGAGTATAAGTTAATAGAAGAAAACGATAATATTATGGTTTGTATTAGTGGAGGAAAAGATTCATTTTTACTTGCTAAATGTATTCAAGAACTGCAAAGACATTCTAAGATTAAATTTGATGCTCACTTTGTAGTAATGAATCCTGGTTATACCGATTATAATAAAGATATGATTATTAAGAATGCAGAAACGCTTAATATACCAATAGAAATGTTTGAAAGCAATATCTTTGATGTAGTTGCAAGCGTCAACAAATCACCATGTTACTTATGTGCGAAAATGCGTAGAGGTTATTTATATGATAAAGCAAAGAGTATTGGGTGTAATAAAATAGCTTTAGGACATCACTTTGATGATGTTATAGAAACAACACTTTTATCAATGTTTTATGGAGCAGAAATAAGAACTATGATGCCTAAGTTAAAAAGTATTAACTTTAAAGGCTTAGAACTAATTAGACCATTATACTTAGTTAAAGAAGATAGTATTAAATCATGGAGAGATTACAATAATTTAATATTTCTAAACTGTGCATGCAAGTTTACTGAACATTGCTCTGAGAAAGTTGAAGATAGTAAAAGATTAGAAATGAAAAACTTAGTTAAAGAATTAAGAAAGACTAATAAAAACGTAGACCATAATATATTTAAAGCATTAGATAACGTTAATTTGAATTGTGTATTAGGAATTAAAGAAAATGGAGAATATAAAAGCTTTTTAAGTAGGTATGATAAGGAGTTTCATATTTAAAAAATGTATATTAAAAACTTAAAATTTGTATATTAAATTCATTAAAAAATGTATATTGTTATTGAAACATACGTTTTTATATGGTATACTAGTATTGATTTGGAGGTGTAGCATGAATTTTAATAACGATGAATATATGCCAAGGTTGCTTGATGATAATTTCGATGAATATTTGAGCGTATTTGGTGCAGTATCTGTAGAAGGCCCAAAATGGTGTGGTAAAACTTGGACTGCATTTAAACATTCTAAAAGTAGTGTTTTCTTAGATGATGATGAGACAAAAGAAAGGGCTAAGCTTGATTTAGAACTTATTTTAAATGACGAGAAACCAGAACTTGTTGATGAGTGGCATTTAGTTCCAAAGGTATGGGATAAAGTACGAAGAAAATGCGATGAAGATACTAAATGTGGAAAATATATTTTAACGTGTTCAACAGAGCTTAATGATGAAAAGAAAAAAGAAGTTGATCATTCTGGTGCGGGAAGAATTGGAAAAATAAAAATGTATACAATGTCATTATATGAGTCAGGGGATTCAACGGGTGAAGCATCTCTAATAGATATTTATAATGGTACACAAAAAAATAAAAATGTATCTATTCCTAGTTTAAGAGATATTGCTACTTTAATTATTAGAGGTGGATGGCCTAGAAATATTAAAGTTAATTCTAAAAATGCAAGTATGATTCCTAAAAGTTATATAGAATCAATTTTAGACAAAGACATGAATGATGATAAAAAAAGAGATAAAAACAAAATGAGAATGCTGCTTAGAGCTCTTGCTCGTAATGAATCAACAATAGTTAATAATCAGACATTAATTAAAGATATTGAAGATTTTGAAAATGGAGACGATTTAACTAGGAGTAGAATTACGGTAGCTGATTATATAGACGTATTAGATAGGTTACATTTAATTGAAAATCAAAATGCATATAGTGAAAATTATCGTTCTAAAGAAAGAGTTGGTAAATCAGCAAAAAGACACTTAACTGATCCTTCTTTAGCTTGTGCGGCGCTTAATTTAAACGAGGACAAACTTCTTAAAGATTTAAATACATTTGGATTTTTATTTGAATCATTAGTAGAAAGAGATCTTAGAATATATATGGAATATCTCGGTGGTAGTTTATATCATTTTAGAGATAATGTTACTGGATTAGAGGTTGATTCTATTTTAGAATTTCCAGGTGGTGATTATGCAGCTGTTGAAATAAAACTTGGATATAATAAAATTGAAGAAGCAACAAAAGCTTTACTTAAATTTTCTGAGAATATGATAGTGAAACCTAGTTTTATGTGTATTATTACAGCAAACTTTAAGTCTGTTGTAAAAGACCCGAATACAGGTATTTATATTATTCCTATAACTGCTTTAAAACCATAGGCCTTTTCTTTACCTTTTTTTGAAAGTATCTGGATTGTGATGTGATTAAGTGCATATAATATAAATATATAAACATCACGAACAAGTAAATAGAGATAAGATATTTGTAAAAGTAAAAAAATGTCAAAATGTCAATTTATACTTGACATTTTTTGTAAACTTAATACAGAAGGTAAGGTGGGGCAAGATAGAATTTAGTTAAAAAAGATAGTATTAAAAACTGGAGAGATTATAACAATCTAACATTTCTAAATTGTGTTTTAGGTACTAAAGTAAATGGTAATCATACTAGTTTCTTAGATAAATACGATATTTAATAGAAAGTGTAAAGCGAGATTAAAAATCTGCTTTTTTTATACAAATTTTCAATTAGGTCTTGCTATATATAGTATAATACAGTGATAAGGTAAGCAGAAATACCTTATTAGATAGGTGAGGTTATATATATGACAAAGAAAAAGAGAAAGGATTCACTTTAATTGAGTTAATAGGAGTATTAGTAATTATGGCTATACTTGCACTCATAGTTACATCCCTAGTAATGAACATAATTAGAAAGGCAAGAGTTGCAGCAGAAAAAAGAAGTGTTGATGCATATGAAAGAAGTATTGAACTTGCAAACGGTTCATATCTACTTGATAATGGTAAATTTTCAACAGATGTTGGAATGACAATATGACACAAAGTGGAGTAAAAGATTTAATTACCATAAATACCGCTAATAACAAAAAGATAATATTATCAATCATTATTTGATAATAAGCATGTTTCTCATTAGTTATTAACGTTTATATATAGATTTATTAATTATAAAATACAATATAGATTAGCAGTAATTGATATGTTTAGCGACATATCTTTTTTATGACATATTTTATAAAAATTATATAAATTAATTATAATATATGATATAATTCTTATAGAAGAGGAGGATTAAATTATGGATTATGTAAGTAGTAACAAGTTTATAAAGAAACTAGAAAGTAAAAATTTTCAAATAGGAAGTTTCGATGTTTATTTAGAAAAATCAAAGGGATTAATTAATAGTAATTTAGAATACTTTAAAAGGATTAGAAAAAGTTTTTTATCAGAAGATGATGTTTTAAAAAATTTACCAACTATTTATAGAGCAAGTATTGTAGATAAGGAATCTAATGAATATGTTGGATTTATAAGTGCTTATGATGTTAATAATCAAAACAAAAAGGCATCATTAATTTTTGTGTCAGATAATAATTTATCTAATGAGCAAATTAATGAGATAATTGATGAATATAAAAAATTTATTTATGATGATTTAGCTATATCTACTTATGAAGATATTTCTATTATTAGTGACAAAGATTATATTAATGAACACAATGATATAAAAACATCAGTAATTAGTTTTCAAAGCAATTATTTAAAAGATAATATTGATAGTAAAATTATAGATAAGTATAAAGATATGGGATATGTTGTTCCTAATTTATCGTTTATAAAAGAAATTGTTGATGGTAATAGAAGTATAGGAATAATAGGATTGAGTAATTTAATATGGTCAAATAATCGAGCTAATTTAAATGTTTTCTTTGATAAAGGTGTTGATGATAAATATATTGAGCAATTAGGACCAATGGTAATTGATGAATATTTAGATTATATACATCAAAATAAGTTGCATAATGTTTCTATAGCTGTATCTGGAAGTGATAGCAAGTTACTTCAAGCAGTAGAAAACAGTAATATGGATTTTTATGCTGCTATTCCCTTTGCTAGTCGAACTGGAAATATAGTTGAAAGTAATTACCTATTTCAACATTATCCAAACATGAATCATGAATCTCTATTAAAACCGGATAATAAAATGATTATTGATGATACTCCTATTACAGAATTAGATGATGTTATGAAACTTAATAATGCATTTATAGCTATATCGCCTAGGCTGTTTGAAGAAAGAAATATTGACGTACAGAAGATTGTCAAGGGACATATTAATGCATTACAACATCGACCAAATTTTTCAATCCCGCTTGGTGAAGATAAATATATGTTACAAGAAGGAAATGGTAAATATGGAATATCTAAGGCTGTTTTAAATTATCAATATATCATTTTTGATAATAATTTAGATTATTGTGGAATTGCTAGCATCTTAAGAAGGAATGGTAAAAATGCTGAGATTGAAGTTGGTTTAAAACCTACTTTGCAACACCAAGGATTAGGTAAAATAATTACAGAGGAATTTTATAAACAGTTATTTAAACATGGATATATGAGTGCAACCTCAGCAGTGTTTGATTTTAATAATCCATCTAATAGATTAATAACTAAATTAGCTAATTATAATGGAACAAGAATTGAAAGTTATTATATTAATGGTAAACTATGGGATATGCATTTCTATACTAAAACAAATGAAAATGCAACTGCATATAATAAATAAAGATAATGATAATATGACTAAAATATTAAAATAATTTTGAGTGATTTAGACTATAATTCTAAATCATTTTTTATGTAGGAAGAAGGTAGATAAATGAATTTAAATTATGCAATATTTAGAAGCGAACCTATATTTACAATAACTGATTTAGCGCAGATAGGTGCACATAATAAAAGAGATAAAAAGTCTTATAAGTCTAACCCTGATATAGATATTAACAAAAGTAAAGATAATATTGATTTAGTACCACTTAATACAAAGTATGTAAGTGGTTTTTATAATCTAACGAAAGAATATAAAAAGGAACATGATACAAGAATGTTAACTATGAGAGCAGATAGAAAGAAATCATTTAGAGATATGATAGATAGTTCTAAGAGTGTAGTTGCAGATGAACTGTTGATGAGTGCATCAAATGATTTCTTTAAAGGTATGACTAGAGATGAAATAATTACTTGGGCTAATACTTGCATGGAATTTGTATATAATGATTTAGGTTATACTAAAGAACAAGTTTTACATAGTGTTTTACATTTAGATGAGAAAACACCACATATTCATTGTGTAGTAGTACCGTTAATTAAGAAGTATGATAAAAGAACTAAAACAGAAAGGTTTACGATATCTAAAAAACAATATATTAAAGATAATGAACACTTATCTTTATTACAAGATAAATATCACAAGAGATTAACTGATGCAGGTTATGAATTAGAAAGAGGTATTAAAGGTAGTGATACTAAGCATATTAAGATTAAAGATTATAAGAAAATATTAAGAAAATTAGAAAGTAATATGAATGTTAGAATTAATAGATTAGATGATGTATTAAATACATATAATAATAAATTAAAAACTATTAAGAATGTACCCTTTGATAAGAAACATATTATTGTTGATAAATATATATTAGATATAATGAATAACTTAGTTAGTGAATCTACTAAAATAAAAGAAATACAACCTAAGCTAGAGGCTGTATTTGATGAAATAAATGACTATTCAATAAGTTATAATACATTAGAAAAAGAAAATCAAAGATATAAAAAAGAAGTTGATAATCTTAAGAAAAGAAATAATCAATTAGAGCATATTATTTGTAATTTAAAACTTAAAATAAATTATTTATTAAATCAAATAAAAGAAATACTAAAAGATATATTACATATCGGTAATGATAAATCTAAAGATAGAGTAGAATATAAAGTTAAAACATATTATGATAATAATACTATGACTGATGATGATATTATAGATATTGCAAGTAATACAGATAAAGAACAAGTTTTATTTGATTATGCTAATATACCAAGTTATATGAGAAATGATAATAAAAAAGAAGGGTCTTGCATAAATCTTATGGGATTATAAATAAGTATTCAAAAAAATTTACAAG
>CAMJTE010000029.1 GCA_946408655.1 uncultured Caryophanales bacterium
TTTTTGTCAAATTTTAGATATTAAATTGTAACTTTTATTTTTGAGTTTACCCTTATATGAATATACTGGATTAGATATAAAAAATGAGATTAAAGAAGATACTTATAGGCTTGTATTTGCCATTGGAAATCACGAATATAGTGACTATGAAGGATTAAAGTTATTAATTAAAGCAGTTATGATCCTAGATAATGATAAGATTCCTTTAATTGTAGATTCACTTACTAATTTAGAATTAAGTATGTTAGAGAAAAATAATGCTCTAGCAAGCATTGGTTATAATAAAAGGGTGCATGATTTTTGTTCAATAATATGTGCGCTTAATGATTCAGGATATAAATTTAATAGTGAAAACTTTAGTGCGAAAATGTTTAAAATTCGTGGTAATCTAATTATTAAGAATGCAAATAGATTAGATATTATGATATGTAGTCCGGTTAATTTTAGTTATGTTAGTAATGAAGGATCAGTGTCATTTACTAAGCATTTAAAATCTGGTGAAACGATTAATGGACTTGAGCTATGTAACTTAATGTTATATATAGGCTCTAATAATTATAATGATTCAAAAGATGTATTGAAAAATGGTAATTTTGTTAAAACAAAAGAAAAAGTATTAGAAAAATAAGTAGTGGGGGTTTTATGGATTTTAAGAGTAAAGGGGAGTTACTTCTTAAACTAAGAAGTTTTAAAAATATTGGTGAAGGTTCACAAGGTGTATGTTATCTAGATAAAAATAGTGGGATAGTGTATAAAATATTTAATCAAGTTTTTGATGATTCTTTAGATTCCTATCTTTATTACTATAAATATAATCGTCAAGATATAATGAAGTTTGGTAATATAAAGAATAACACATATATATTTCCTAGTGATGTAATATATGTTCAAGATGAAATTGTAGGTTATATAGAACCGTATGTTAATAGTAAAGATTTAACTAAGATTAGTCCACTTAAAATTAGTTTAGATAAATTAATTAATAATATTAATAAAGTAAGAATTGATATTGAAAAAATATCAGAATGTGGAATTTTAACTAGAGATGTAATGTATAATATTCTTTATAAGAATAAGTTTAATGTAATAGATACAGATGATTATGTAATTAAAGATATTGATCCATCTACATTAATAGATATGAATAATCAAATGTTTGATTATGCCATATATGATTTTCTTATTGATAATTTCTTTAATGACTTTGTCGATAGTTATACACTATTGAAAAACATGTATAAAGATAGAACAGGTGATGTTACAATATTTATTAAGTATTTAAGAAAGTATTTAAGTGAATACGTGGGATATAAGATTTCAAAACTTGGGGATGCTAAAGAGTGCGTTGATAAAGTAAAAGCATTAGATCCATGTTATATAAGAGATATAAAGTTGAAATAATACTTTATTTTTTTGTATTTAAAATGTTATAATTAGTTTGAGATATATGGGAGGATTAATATGGATAGAATAATAATGGTAGATGGAAATAATTTATTATTTAGAAGTTATTATGCAACTGCTTATAATGGTAATTTTATGAAGAATAGTAAAGGATTTCCTACTAATGCATTGTTTGGATTTGTAAATATGATTAATAAAATTATTAATGAAGAAGTTCCAACTCATATTCTTGTTGCTTTTGATAAAGGTAAGACTTTTAGACATGAGGTATATAAAGAATATAAAGCTGGTAGATTAGAGATGCCTACTGAACTTGGATTACAGTTTCCAAAAGCTAAAGAATTACTTAATGCAATGGGTATTAAATATTATGAGATTGATAACTACGAGGCTGATGATATCATTGGTACTGTAGCTAAGATATGTGATAAAGAAGGTTATAAAGGTAATATAATTAGTAGTGATAAAGATTTATTACAGTTAATTAGTGATAATGTAGGTATGAAATTATTAAAGAGTAAAGATGTCATTAGATATAATCTTGTAACTTTTAGAAGAGATTGGGGGATTGAACCAATTAATATTATTGACTTAAAAGCTCTAATGGGTGATTCTTCTGATAATATACCTGGTGTTAAAGGAATAGGAGAGAAGACTGCTTTAAAATTACTTCAGGACTATAAGTCTTTAGATGGAGTATATGAGTCTATTGATGAATTAACTCCTGGTATAAGAAAGAAATTAGAAGAATACAGGGAAGATGCTTATAATAGTTATAAACTTGCAACCATCTATAAAGATGTACCTATTGAGTTTAATATTAAAGATTTAGAGTATAAAGGTCCTAGTGATAAATTAAATGATATTTATCGTGAGTTAGAATTCTATTCTATGATTGATAAGGATATAGTTAATGAGGATAATGATATTGATTATAAAGAGGTTACTAGTGAATTAACTATTAAGGGTACAGCTTCTTATTTTGTTGATGTAGATAATACTAATTATCATAAAGGTAATATTACTGGGATTGGTATTTATGATGGAGAGTCTGCTTATTATGTTGATAGAGATAATATTAAATATATTAGTAACTTTTTAAATAATAATACCAAGTTTACTTATGATTTAAAGAAGAATATAGTATCACTTAAAAAGATAGGATATGATATTAATAATACTCGAATAGATATTATGCTTGCTGCATATCTACTTGAATATAATTTAAAAGATGATATAAGTTATTTAGCTATGCAACTAGGTTATGATACTAATGGAAATAATAGCAAGATAAGTGTGGTACTAAAAGCAAAAATGATTTATGAAGTAAAAGATATGCTTATTGATAAACTAAATAAAAAAGGTATGTTAGATTTATTTAATAAAATAGAAATGCCGTTAAGTGTAGTTCTAGCAGATATGGAGACAACTGGTTTTAAAGTGTCAAGTAAGATATTAGAAGAACAAGGTAAAGATATAAAAAGACGTATTGATGAGTTAAGTAGTATAATACAAGAGATAGCTGGTGTTGAATTTAATATTTCATCACCTAGTCAGTTAGGGACAGTATTGTTTGACAAGTTAGGATTGCCACATGGTAAGAAGACTAAGACTGGTTATTCAACTAATCAAGAGGTACTAGAAAAACTAAAGGGTAAACATGAAATAATAGAGAAAATAATTGAATATAGAGGGCTTACTAAGTTATATTCAGCATATATTGAAGGTCTTATTTCGCAAGTATATGAAGATGGTAAAATACATACTATATATACGCAAACAATAACTCGTACAGGTAGACTTTCTTCTATTGAACCAAATTTACAAAATATTCCAATTAGAAGTGAAGAAGGAAGATTAATTAGAAAAGCGTTTTTACCAAGTGATGATTCTGTAATACTTAGTAGTGATTATTCACAAATAGAGCTTAGAGTGTTATCTCATATGGCGCATATTCAATCTTTAATAGATGCCTTTAATAAAGGAATTGATATACATACGAAAACTGCAAGTGATATTTTTCGTGTAGATATAGATTCTGTAACTAAAGATGAGAGGAGAATGGCTAAAGGTGTTAACTTTGGTATAATATATGGTATTAGTAGTTATGGATTGTCTGAGAACTTAAATATTCCTGTTTCAGAAGCAAGGAAGTTTATTGAAGATTATCATAAAACATATCCTGGCGTTAAAGAATATATGGATAGTGTAATTAGTGAAGCAAAAGCAAATGAATATGTTAAAACATTATTTGGTAGAATTAGAACTATTAGTGAGATTAATAATAAGAATTATTTAATTAGGTCAGCTGCAGAAAGAATTTGCTTAAATACTCCAATTCAAGGTACTGCTGCTGATATTATGAAAAAAGCGATGATTGATGTATATAATGAATTTAAGAGTATGAATTTAAAAAGTAAAATATTAGTTCAAGTGCATGATGAACTTGTAATAGATTGTAAGAAAGATGAAATAGAAATAGTTAAAGGTATTTTGAAAGATAAAATGACTAATGTATATAAATTATCTGTAAGCCTAGATGTTGATATAAACTATGGCAATGATTGGTACGATGCAAAATAATCGTGCTTTTTCTTTTTTAATACTGTAGATATTTTTATATATTTATGGTATAGTATTGATTATAAGGAGTAGTGATTTTGATGGCAGTTGTTAATAATGGTTTTGAATTTGATAGAGAACTTTTTAGGGGCTATATTAGTAGGGATGGTAATAAAAATTATGATCTCAAATTATATAAGAAATATCTTTTTTACAAAAAAATATTTAAAACAACTGAAGATATGCAAAAAGCAGAAGAAAAAATATATACAGTTAATGGTGTGGTTTTATCTGATTCTAAAAGGATTAGGTATGAGTTGAAACGAATTCTATATTTCCTAAATAATCCTGATATTACCACTAAGATTAGTGTAAGTGAATTATCTAAAATAAGAAGTCTCATAAATTATCTTAATGCTTCTTATGATGAAATTGAAAATAATGTTATATCATCATCTTCGATTATTAAAAAAATGAAGAAGGATATTAGTTATATTCAGCTTAAACTTGGACTATGTAATAATTTTTTTGAGGCTACTAAAGAGCTTTTTGAAGATACGTATAATAATATGATGATAGCTGATATGGAGAATAAGAAGGTGTTGTAATGGAAAGATTAAGGGAAGAAATAAAAAGGCAAATTGATGAAAATCAAAAATATATTGATGATAATTTAGCATACGATTATGAACAGTTAAATTTTTATATTGATAATGTATTTGTTGACGAAAATGTCAATTTTGAGTATTTAGATATGCTTTTAAAAGTAGATTATCTAAAATCATATGTAACTGATTTAAGCAAGATGTTTAGCCAATATATTAATTTAAGAAAATTGAAATCTATGCTTGAAGGCGGAATTGCTAATATAGATATTTTAGAATATGAAAAAATAATTAATTCTTGCCCTGAGAAAATTTTATCATTACTTAACGAAAAGGAAATTAGCAAGGATAAAATAGCATATTATAAAACTCTTATTGAAGAAAATAATTTATTTGATGTAAGTTTTATTGATAATTATGTAGTAAGTAGTGCAGATATAGAGGATAATTTAATAAAAAGTAGTAAAGAAGAGATTAAGGAACTAATTAAGGCATTAAAGAATAAAGTATCAGAATTGCAATATCAAGATTATAATTCATCGAATAATAGACATAGAGTAAATGCTGAAGCATCTGATATTCATGATAAAATTATTGTTTGTAAGGATAAAATAAATCATTTAAATAATATGTTAGATAGTTATTTTCAAAATAATGGGTTGATTCCTTGTTCAGACTTGACAGAGTTTAATAAGATAATGGATTTTATTAGATTAAGTGGATTATCTAAAAGAGATAAAGCTAGTCTTATGCTTAATATTCAAATAATGCATGCTGAATTCTTAAGTGCATTAAGTAAACAAAGAAACGAAACAATAATAGAAGAGATAGATGATAATAGACAAAAGGTTTTTGGGCAAATAGAAGAACAAACGAGTCTTGGAACAAATGAACAAGTGTTAAATAATCAAGAACCCGATGTACAAGAAGTCTCTGAACAGCCAGAGTCTAATTTAGATGTTGAAATTTTAATAACATTTGCTGATATTATTGAATCTAGTGCAGTTGACTCTTGGAATTTAAGTGAAGAAGAAAAAGCTGATTTTAATTATTTAAAAGGTCAAGTCGAAAAATATATAAATAATTTACATCCTACTTCAAGTATTCTTGAAGATGAAGATTATAAAGTGTTTTTAGATGATATAAATATTGGCGGATCATCAAGAGCTGAGATTATGATTGATGATAGTTTAATCAATTGGGAATTTGTTATATATTATTTACATAATTGCAACAATTCTAAAGAAGATATTTTTGGATTAATTCGTGAACTTGAAAGAATAAATAAAATTAAGGATTTATCTTTAGAAATTGGTGATTATATTAATGATTCTATGCTTCTTTATGCAAATAATACTAGAGAAGATGTTGATAGTTTAATAAATAGTTTTTCAATGTTAGAAGCAGAATTAAGAAGTATTGATTTAAAATATATAACTGATGAACAAGCATATAATAACTTGTTAAAAGAGTATGACAAACTTAAAAATACATATTATACATTATTAGTTAATAGTATAGAGAAAGATAGTGTTGATGCTAAATTAGACAAAATTAATTTGATTATATTTGGACCAAGAGTTAAAAGACAATTAGATGACTATGCAGATGTAGTTTATTCAACTAGATTATGGGATGCGATTGATATATTACGTAAGAAAGCAAGATTTGAAACAGTAAATGATCAAAAATTAAAATATCTTAAGGATAAAGAAGGCATGGGAGAAACAAAATCTGAAACAATGCGTTGTTATTTCTTTAAGGTTGCAAACAATATTTATTACGTTCCAGCGATTGGAAGACATACTGATGATAAAAGAGATAGTCTTTATCAACAAACTCTTATTAAGTATGCAAAAGAAGGAAAAAGTGCGGTTGCAGATTTAAAGGAACAAATTAAAACAATGGGCTTTGCTGAAATTTATGATATGTGCGAAGGCAGTTTTTCAGATATTATGGATGTTTTAGTGCCTAGAATTAGAGGGAATAAAGCAAAACAAATGGGAGGTGAACAAGATGGAAGCAATCAATGAATTATTAGATAAGATAAAAATGTTAATTCAAAAGAATCAAAATGATATTAATAGTAATTCTGAACTAATTGAGTCAACTGGTAATAGTATAGAAGATAAAAGATTAATTACTGATACATTATCAAATATAAGAAACGTAACATTATTAGAAGAAAGAATTGATGTGATTAGTAAATATGCAACTGATGACGAGGCTAGAACCATTAGATATTTTATTGCAACATATAATAATTTTGCTCCTATTATGCGTAAAAAGTTTTTTAATAGTAATAAAGGTATAATTGCGGGTATATTAAAAAAAATAGATTCATCTATTGTTATTGCAGATATAGATTCTTTACGTAAACATAATGAGAGAATGAATAGTCATATAGCTAAAATAAATGAGTTAAAAGAAAAAATAATTAATAAAAGTATTGTTCAAGAAGATTTTGCATATATTTATAATTTTTGTAAAGTACTTGATATAGATGTTGTTAATTTTATGCAGGAATATTCTATAAATTCATTAAGTCCACTATATAGTCAAGTGATTGTTGATGAACCAGTTGAACAAGTACTTGAAAAAAATGAAAGAATGTTAACAGAAGAAGAATTAATAGAATTATTTAAAAAATATAATTGTGATTTTACTAAGTTAAAGAATAACAAAAAAGAAGAATTGTTGAAATACGGAGTACTTGAAAATATCGAAGGAATACTTGAATCATTTAGAAGTTATAATATCGATTTAGGGGCTGAATATAATAATGGAACACTATTTACTGAAATTCCAAGTTTGGTAGATTTATTTAAATATGCTAAGGCAGAAGACGTAAGAAAAACATTAGAAAACTTAAAAGAGTACGGAATTTTAAATAGTGAACGAGCACTTGTTGAATCATTAAAAACAATTAATAAGTTTATATCAAGAAAAGTAAAATATAAAAAAAGAAAAAAATCATCTGGTAGCGAAAGTAGTAATAATTCATTATCAGGAAAAATGGAGGATTTTAAATTAAACTTAGACTATTTTTATGGTGAATTTAAGGTAGCAATTCTTAAAAAAAATCCTGACATGCAAGAAGGACAAATTAAGGATCAATTTATAAAACTTGTTTATAATAAATGTGCATTTATATTTTCAAAATCTTATGAAAAAAATATGAGTAGTGTTGAGGTGTTAAAAAGATATACATTTAGCGAAAATTTATATCTTGCTTCACTTTCCTGTCTTCAAACTACAAAAATGCCTTCTCAAATAGATAAAATGATTGAAACTGATTGCTTTGAATATTTATGTGATAATTTATCTGTTATGAGGTATGATTATTTAATGAATTTCATAATTAATGCTAAGCAAAAATTAGGCTTGGATAATGATAGCATGTTTAGTGAATGGGTTAACAATCATATACTTAGATTAAAAGATAAGAAAATTACTTGTAATAAGAAAGACATTGAAAGGTTGTTTGAGGCAAAAGGAATTAATTCTGGAACTAATCCTGATGGTAGTTATATCAAAGAACAAAAAAAGGAAGTATTTGCGAGAATTGATCAAACTGTTAAAAAGGAATTTGATGAAGGTGAAGAAGATTTCTTTGAAAATTTTGATTATAATAAAAGTATTGTTGAGTCTAAAGGGTTTGAATACTTTGATAAATTAAGTGAATTTATTGATGAAAAAAATCCAATTATTATTCGAATAGATGGAGTACCTATTTCTATGATTAAGCTTCTTAGAATTTATAGTATTTATAATAATCACTCTTCAGAGGATTCATTAGATAGATTAATGTACGCAATTACATTTAATAGTCATTATACTAAAGAACAAGTAGATATTATTGAAAAGAAGATATATAGTTTCGAACCTAAAGGGAAGGAGAAAATTAAATGACAGATTATTTAGTCGTTGCTGGAATATCCAATAAAACAATAAAACAATTGGAAGACTATGATGGGTTATTATTTAGTTTACACTCTAATAAAGACGAAGTAATTGCAATATGTAATTATTTACGAAGAATAGGAATTAAAGATATAGATGCTATTATGCTTTATAAACCTTATATGTTTTTAGAAACTGAATCTAGTATTAATTATTATTTTAGTAAGTTTAATTTAGAAGATATTGTAAATAAGATTAATGAAGATTATGAGAATATAGATTTATTGTACGAATAGTTGATTTTTATTTTAAATAGTGTATAATATTTACTATATTAAAAAAGCGATGAAGAAGAGTAGTAATAAATTACTTATTATTTAGAGAAAAAGTGGTTGGTGAAAACTTTTAATAAGATTTATGAACTTGCTTTGGAGTATCCTAAATGGACGTAAGGTTGCGTTAAAACTTTGAGCATAAGATATTATGGAAGAAAAGTGGTACCGCGGATATTTCGCCTTTTCAATATAATATCTTTTTATTTTTAAGGAGGAATATGTTTAGTTTAATATTGTTTTTAACTACTTTTGTAATTGTATTTTTTATATACTTACTCTTTGTAATTAGAAGGAAGAAGTATTTAGATAAGTTTATTAAAGGTAAAGAGATTGCTTATTTAAAGAAAATTTATAAGATTAAAATTAAAGAATCTGAGTATAGAGGACTTGCTATGTTGGTTGCGCTAACAAATTCATTTATTATAGCTATATCAGTTACTATAGTGAGTTTATTTAAAAATATCTTTTTAGAAATATTAGTTGGTTTTGGTACTGTAATGGCATTAATACTTATTTGTTATCATATAATAGGTAAGTTATATCAAAAAAATGGAGGTAGATAATATGTATGATTTTAAGAGCATAGAAGAAAAATGGCAGAAGTATTGGGATGATAACAATACATTTAAAGTAAATAATAGTGGGGCTAAACCTTATTATGTACTAGTAGAGTTTCCATATCCATCAGGTGCAGGGTTACATGTAGGACATGTTAGAAGTTATACTGCGCAAGATGCAATTGTAAGAATGAAACGTATGCAAGGATATAATGTCCTATATCCAATGGGGTGGGATGCATTTGGGGCTCCTGCAGAGCAATATGCAATAAAGAACCATATTCATCCTAAAGATGCTGTAAGAGAAAATATAAAAACATTTAAAGGACAGATGAAGTCATTAGGTTTTTCATTTGATTGGTCTCGTGAATTCTCTACAACAGATCCTGAGTATTATAAATGGACACAGTGGCAATTTTTACAATTCTATAAACATGGCATGGCATATAAGGATACTGTTCCAGTAAATTGGTGCCCTAGTTGTAAGACAGTCCTTTCTAATGAAGATGCTGCTGGTGGAGTATGCGAAAGATGTGGTACAGAAGTAATTCAAAAAGAAAAATCACAGTGGATGCTTAAAATGAGTGATTATGCTGAAGATTTACTTAAAGGACTTGATGATACAAATTTTGCTGATAAAGTAAAACTTGGGCAAATTAACTGGATTGGTAAATCTACTGGAGTTGAAGTTGATATCGATATAGTAGGTGGAGGTAAGTTTTCAATCTTCACAACTTGTATTGAAACAATATATGGAATTACATTCTTCGTAATTGCGCCAGATGGAAAACTTATAAAAGAGTTAATGCCTAGAGTTGAGAATAAAGATGAAGTATTATCTTATATTGAAGAGACTAAAAAGAAATCTAATATGGATCGTACTGAACTTAATAAAGGTAAAAGTGGCGTTGAAGTTAAAGGTATTAAAGCAATTAATCCAGTTAATGGTAAAGAGGTTAAAATATTCTTAGGAGATTTTGTACTTGGTGATTACGGTACTGGAGCTGTTATGGCAGTGCCATCTCATGATCAGAGGGATTTTGAGTATGCAAAAGAACATAATCTAGAAATTATTGAAGTAATTACTGGAGGAGATATTAGTGAGCATGCTTATGAAAAAGGAGAATATCTAAATAATCCTGATGCTAGACTAATTAACTCTGAAGAATTTAGTGGACTAAGTATAGCTGATGCAAAAGAAAAAATTACTGATTATTTAGTTAATAAGGGAATCGCTAGAAAAGTAAATAACTACAAGATGAGAGATTGGATATTCTCAAGACAAAGATTCTGGGGTGAACCAATTCCAATGATTCATTGTGATACTTGTGGTTGGGTGCCTATGAACGAAGAAGATTTACCACTACTTCTACCTGATGTTGCAGAATATGAACCTACAGATAACGGTGAAAGTCCACTTGCTAAAATTACAGATTGGGTAAATTGTAAATGTCCTAAATGTGGTAGTGATGCCAAAAGAGAAACTGATACTATGCCTAACTGGGCTGGTTCTAGTTGGTATTTCTTAAGATTCATGGATCCACATAATGATAAGTGCTTTGCATCAATGGAATCTATGAAATACTGGAATAAAGTTGATTGGTATAATGGTGGTATGGAGCACACAGCCCGTCACTTACTATACGCAAGATTCTGGGTACAATTCTTATATAATATCGGACTAGTTCCTAATAAGGAAATGATATGGACTCGTGTAAGTCATGGTATGATACTTGGTTCTAATAATGAGAAGATGAGTAAATCGAAAGGAAACGTTGTTAATCCTGATGATATCGTAAAAGAGTTTGGTGCGGATGCACTTCGTACTTATGAAATGTTTATTGGCGATTATGAGAAAGATGCTGCTTGGAGTATTCAAGGACTTAAAGGTTGTAAGAAATTCTTAGATAGAGTATTTAGACTAGGAGAGAGATTAAATGATTCTACTGATTACTCTAAAGAAACTGAAATACTAATTAACCAAACAATAAAGAAAGTAACTGAGGATTTAAGTAGCATCAAATATAATACAGCCGTATCTGCATTAATGATTTTACTAAATGAACTTGAAAAATTAGATTCAGTAAGTAAAAAAGATTATCGCGTGTTACTACACTTACTTAATCCAATCGCACCTCACATTACGGAAGAGTTAAATGAAAAATATAATCTTGGTAATAAGTTTACAGAATCTACTTGGATAGAATATGATACTAATAAACTTGAAGATAAAACATATACTATGGTTGTTCAAGTAAATGGTAAAGTTAGAGGTAAGATTGAAGTAGATACTAATACAACAGAAGAAGAGATGAAAAAATTGTCATTAGAAATTGAGAATGTAAAAGTATTTACTGAAGGTAAAGAGATTGTTAAAATGATTGTTGTACCTAAGAAGCTAGTAAATATTGTGGTTAAATAATGACTATTATAAAATAGTCTTTTTTTTGGTACAAAATATGTGCAATTGTCATATATTAAAATGAGGAGTGATATAGTGTCATTGTATAAGGAAATAGTTACAAAAGCTGTTATTGGTAAAGGAAAAAAGTATTTTAAAGATAGCTATAGTCTTGAAGCAACGAATAAACCTACAACAATCCTAGGTTGTTGGGTAATAAATCATAAGTTTAATGGTTATAAAACTGGTGATAAAATAGGCGTTAATGGATCTTTTGATGTAAATATTTGGTATTCATATGATGAAGATTCTAAGACAATGGTCGCAACTAAAAAAATAGATTATACAGATACATTTAATGTAAGAATAAGAGATAATGCCGAAATAAATTCAGATACAGATATTATAGTTAAACCTTTAAAACAACCTAGTTGTTCTTCTGTTTCGATAACAGATAATAATATTAATTTTGATATAGAAAAGGAACTAGGAGTTGAAATAGTAGGGGAAACTAAGGTTAAAATAGCTGTTGAAGAGGATGAAGATCCATGGGATGAGGTTGTTGATGAGGCATCTGATAAAGTAATGGATGATATTGAAACTAGCGTTGATGAAGAGTATATAAAATAATATACTTTTTTCTTTTTTGATGTTATAATTAGTAAGGATTGTAGGTGGCTATGAAAAAGATTTTTATATGTATTATATCATTATTACTGTTTCTATCTAATATAAGTGCTCTTGATATTGATATCAGTTCAAAAGAAGCAGTTATTTATAATTTAAATGATGATAAAGTAATTTATGAAAAAAACAGTAATGAACAAACTAAAGTAGCTAGTTTAACTAAGATAATGACGTGTTTAGTTTCATTAGAAAATATTAGTAATTTAGATGATACTGTAACTGTAGAATACCAAGATTTAATAGGATTAAAGGGTTATGCAGTTGCTGGATTTAGAGTAGGTGATGAAGTAACTTATAAGGATTTACTTTATGCATTAATGCTTCCTAGTGCGGCAGATGCCGCTAATATACTTGCGCGATCTATTTCTGGTTCAAAAGAAGAATTTGTTAAACTTATGAATGATAAGGTTAGCAAACTAAATCTTAAAAATACTAGTTTTTCAAATACTATTGGTATGGATGATGATAATTATTCTACTGCTTCTGATATGGCTGTTATATTAAAAGAAGCTATTAAGAATGAAACTTTTAAAGAACTATATAATACTACAACTTATACTACAACTAATAACATAAAAATTGCTAAGACAACAGATGATACTGCTCGTAAGAGTAATCTTGATATTAGTAAGTTAACAGGTTCTAAAACAGGGTTTACAAATGAAGCAGGCTACTGTCTTGCATCAACTGCGACTTATAGTGATATTAATTATCTAGTTGTTACTTTAAATGCTGATAATTTTCCCAATCATATAAAAGATACATTAACTTTATATAATTATTTTGATACTAATTATTCTTATAAAACTATCCAAAAATATAAACAAGTAATTAGGACTATTAAAGTAAAGCATAGTAAGACGAAAAAATATGATATTGTATCAAATAAAGAAATAAAAAAGTATTTAAGTAATGATGTTGATTTAAGCAAGATAGAATATAAATATAGTGGTATTGATACATTAAATAGAAAAATAAAAAAAGGTGATTACTTAGGTAAAGTAAAAATAATGTACCAAGGAGATACATTAGATACCTATAAAGTATATTTAGATAAAGATATAAAATACTATAATTATTATCTATTATTAATACCTTTAGTAATTATCATATTGATTATTAGAATAAAGATTAAATTAAAGAAAAGTAAAAGAAGAATTAAAAGACCTTTTAAAAGAAAAAGATGATTTTGACACACCTAAAATATTGTTATATAATAGGGCCTAGTTGGTGATATTATGTTACATTTGGTTATAGCTAGTGGAAAGTATTGTGAGAAAAGTATTATAATTAAAACAGGTAATTATGAAGAATTATCTAGTTATACAACTAAGTTTAATGATTCGAAAGAATTAAGAGATAAGAATAAAAAAGTAGTAAATAAGTTTTTTGAACGTTATCACTTAAATGGTGATATTGTTATTATGGATGATAGTAATAATACTAGAGTTAGAGTTTTATATAGAAATGATGTAAAGATTGTAAAAGAATTAGTTAAAAGTCAAAATTTATTGAAATACTTAGTAGAGAATAGTATATTATTAGTATCTGAATACGATTATAAAGCTATTATGTATTATAAGAATAAAGACTATTTAAAACATATTAATACTTATTTAAAATCTAGAAAGAATTACTATACAACTATCATAATTATTTTAAAAGGGTATGAAAATTATCAAAAGAAACATAAAGAATTACCTAGTATTTATTGTATGAAAAAAGAAATAGAAAATAGCAAGAAAAATAAAGAAGAAGAAGCAGTATTATATGATTTAAATAGCGATATTAAGAATGAAGGATACTATGAAGATATATCATATACATATTCACGAGGTGGATATGAAGAAGTGTTTAATAATTATTCACTAGATGAATTAGGCGAGAATCTTGCTGACTATGATTTTAAAAGATTAGTTAAAAGTGGTTACCATAAGTAATCATTTTTATTTACAATTAATGTGATATTTGTTATAATTTTTGTGGGCGATTTAAAAGGAGAGTGGTTAAATGACAACAAAAGATTTAGCTGATTTAATATTTCCAAATATTACTAAGACGGTTGAAGATATAGAAAAGATGTATCCTAAAAGAGAGGTTGATGGTGAGGTAACTCGTTTTGCGCCTTCTCCAACAGGATTTATGCATATAGGTAATTTTAATGCAGCAGTAGTGGATTATATGATTGCAAAAAATACTAATGGTATCTTCTATTTAAGAAATGAAGATACTGATAAAGCAAGAGAAAAAGAAGATGCTGTTAAAATAATTATGGATATATTAAATTATTATAATATAGTACCAGATGAATATGAATATGACGGTGATATTGTAGGTAATTATGGACCTTATATTCAAAGTGAAAGAAAAGAAATATATCATGTGTTTATTAAGCATTTAATTGAAATAGGTAGAGCTTATCCTTGTTTTTGTACTCCTGAAGAGTTAAGTGCTTTAAGAGAGAAACAAGAAGGTATGAAAGTAAGAACTGGATACTATGGTAGATTTAGTAAATGTCGTAAGATTAGTATAGATGAGGCTTATGATAGAATTAAAAATGGTGAGAAGTTTATCATTCGTTTTAAATCTAAAGGAGATTTTGAAAATAAAATATGGTATGAAGATCTTGCTAAAGGTAGACTTCATTTAAGTGAAAATGATATCGATGATGTTATTATGAAGTCTGATAACATGCTTCCTACTTATCATTTTGCGCATGTCATTGATGATCATTTAATGCATACAACGATAGTTGTTCGAGGTGAAGAATGGTTACCTAGCGTAACTAAACATTTAGAAATGTTTGATGCTTTTGGTTTTGATGCACCAAAATATATTCATACACCTTTAATTCAAAAAAAAGAAGATGGAAAACTTCGTAAGATTAGTAAAAGAAAAGATCCAGAAGCTAATATGGAATATTTTAAGAAAAATGGTTATCCAAAAGATGCGGTAGTTGAATCTTTACTTACAATAATTAATTCTAATTATGAAGAGTGGAGAGATAATAATCCAGATGCACCTTTTACTGAATTTAAGTTTGATGCTAAAAAAATGAGTTCATCTGGTGCATTATATGATTTAATGAAGTTAGAAGATATTTCTAAAAATATAATATCTAGAATGAATAAAGATGAGTTATATGAAGAGTCTTATGCATGGGCATGTAAGTATGATGATAAATTAAAAGAATTAATTGATAAAGATGTTGATTATTACAAAAATATTATAAATATAGAGCGTGAACAAGCTAAACCTCGTAAGGATATTGCTAAATATAGTGATATATATAATTTAATTTATTATATGTATGATGAACTATTTAATCCAGAATATGAATGGATGAAGATTACTGATATTAATGAAATAAAAAGTATCATTAATACTTATATAAATGAATATTATGATATTAATGATGATAAAGATACATGGTTTAATAAGATTAAAGAGTTAGCAGAAAAATTAGGTTATGCCGCTAATATGAAAGATTATAAGAAAAATCCAGATAGCTATAAAGGAAATGTGGCAGATATTGCAACAGTAATTCGTGTAAGTCTAACTGGTAAAAAGAATACTCCAGATTTATATGAAATATTAAAATTATTTGGAATTGATAGAATTAGAAGTAGATTTAATAGGATTTAATCTACTTTTTTCTCAATTTGACAATATCAATTATTAATGATAGAATACAACTTGTTTTTTTGGGGGGTGAATAGAATGGAAGAAAGAGAAATATATGCAAATGCACATAGTATTTTAGTTAAAGAAAATGAGGTTAATAGTAGATTAATTGATAATAATAGCGAAAAGTTAAACGATTCGCTTATATATGCAATTAGAATCAATGATACGGCTATGATATATGATTCTGTAGATGGAATTAATGAAGAAAAAATTGATAGTTTATTTGATTCGTTATATAAAAATCTTAGTTTAATATATAATTATCAAGGAATTAATATTAAGTATTTTTCTAATTGGATTGATGATAATCAAAATCCTATTTATAATAATGAAAATGATTATTTAAATGTTATGCTATCTAATGTAAAAGCTCTAAATGAAATTAAAAGAATATTAGCTGCTTATCTTAAAATAAAAGATAATTCTAATGAATTAGCTAGCAGTAAAGTAAAAACTAGATAGTAAAAAAGATATTCCAAAGTTCGGAATATCTTTTATAGTGCTAATATTTGGTGACCCGTAAGGGATTTGAACCCTTGTATGTAGCCTTGAGAGGGCTATGTGTTAGACCGCTTCACCAACGGGCCATAACTAACGAACAAACTAATTTTATCATAAATAACTTGTTTTAACAATACATTTTTTTAATTTACATATTAAAATTTATATGTTATACTTGTTTTGTGATAATATGAAGAGATTTTTTAATGAATATGTGAATGAGAATATTAAGATTGATAGGTTAACAATGATAGGTATTATATCTTTAATTATAGTTATATCAGGATTATTTGGCTTTGTATATGAATTTATGTTTTATTACTTTAATAGCGGGATGAAATACTTTTATTACCGTGGCGGAAATTTTTTACCATGGATTAATATATATGCGATAGGTTCTATTTTAATATGCTTATTAACATATAAAAACAGAAAAAGACCGCTAGTAGTATTTTTAAAAAGTACTATTATATGTGGAGTATTAGAATTTATTGCAGGGTACATTATATATCATTATTTTGGACATTTTAGATGTTGGGACTATAATACTGAGATACTAAATTTTGGTAATATAGGTGGTTTTATATGTCTTAGAAGTGTATTATTCTTTGGTGTATCTAGTTTGCTGTTAATTTACGGAATATTACCAATAACCGTTTATTTATCTAGAAGAATCAATAAAAAAGCATTTATTACAATAAGTATAAGTTTAGTTTCAATAGTTATGTTAGATGAGATTTATAATCTAGGTATTGCCCGTATTCTTAATACTCCTCGTGCATCAGATGTATATAAAGAAATTGGCTTTAAATACATGGATTTTAAAGAATAATATATAAAAATTAGCAAGATAATTAGCTAGATTTATGTCTAGTTTTTTTGTGTATTAAAAATAAATTTTGAGAGAAACTAGAAAATGTAAGGAAAATAAAGGAAATCGCCAATTTGACATTAGTGTTAAAATTTGGTAGAATTGAAAACGTGCCGCAAAATTTGGGCACAAATATAATTATGAAGTTAGGAGAATTATTGTGAAAAGTATATTAAAAAAACTTTTTCTAGTTTCTTTCTTGTTTGTAATAGGTATTATATCTAGCACTTATGTATCTGCGAAGGAAACTGAAGAGGAATTACAAGTATACCAAATAAGATCAAAAGACGAAGGAATTATAACAGATAAAAAGGTATTTAGTTTCTATGAAGAAAACAATGAAAGATTAAATAATCTTATTGAGCAAAGAAAACAAGAAGAAGCAGAAAAAGCAAGACTAGAAGAAGAAAGATTAGAGAACGAGAGATTAGAAGCTGAAAGAATACAAAGGGAGCAAGAACTTGCAAGACAACAAGAATTACAAAGACAAAATGCTGTAAATATTGATGCAAATTCAGATATTGCAAATTATGCTTTACAGTTCGTAGGTAATCCTTATGTTGCAGGTGGTACAAGTTTAACAAATGGTACTGACTGTTCAGGGTTTGTTATGAGTGTATATGCTGCGTTTGGTGTATCACTTCCAAGAACTACTGGAGGTCAAGCACAATCAGGTTATGGTGTTTCAGTTGATGAAGCACAACCAGGTGATATAGTATCTTATGGATATAATGGATATGTATCGCATTCTGCCTTATATATTGGTAATGGTATGATAGTTCATGCCTCAACACCAGAATTAGGTATTAGGGTAGATAGTATGTATATAATGCCAATTATTACAATAAGAAGGATTGGATAACTCAAGGTTTCTTGAGTTTTTTCATATAATAGGAAATTGATACTTTTTGTGTATAAACCATTGACATTGCGAATGTATGTATGCTACAATGTTTATGCAACTGGAGATGGTTATATGCAGAAGA
>CAMJTE010000030.1 GCA_946408655.1 uncultured Caryophanales bacterium
ATCATCTTTAAACACCTCTAACTAACATTTATATCATACAAAAATTTTATTATATATTTTTTGTCTGGTCTTGACTATCCGTTCTCACCATATTAATTCCTAAGCAATTTTTGCTTAAAATCACTCTATTTCAACTATTTTTGATCATTTCTTTATATATTTCAGCATAAATATGCAAGATCTTTTTTTGAATTTTCCCTTATATTATAAGGATTTGGTGGTGGTCTTGACTAAATTGTTCTCAACCAGGAAATGGAGACTTTTGAAAAATTTTCACTGTTTTTATTCATTTTCTTCATCTCCTTCCAAATCAATATGAATATTTATATCTTCCTCTGTAGGTAATAATTCTTCTAAGTTTTTAGGCAAATATTTTGATATTTCATAAGAACTTACACCAATAGGTTTATCTACTCCTTTTAAAGAGTATTCAACAGTTAATTTATCTTTGCTTTTACATAATAATAATCCAATAGATGGAGCATCTAAGTTATCTTTAACTTGTTCATCTAAAGCTGTTAAATAAAAATTAAGTTGTCCAATAAATTCTGGTTTAAATGGTACTGCTTTTAATTCTACAACAATATAACAATGAAGTTTCAAATGATAAAATAACATATCAATAAAATAGTCACTATCACCAACTGTTAATTTGTATTGATTACCTATAAAACTAAAACCGTTTCCAAATTCTAATAATACATCTCGTATTCTTTCAACCATAGACTCTTCAAGTTCTTTTTCTACATATTTTTCTTTTAGAAGTGGCAAATTAAAAATATAAGGATCTTTTTGTAAATCATTTGCTAAATCACTTTGAGGTTCAATCAATGTATTTTTAAAATTATTCTTTTTATCTGGTAATGCTTTTCTTTCATATAATTTCATATCTATTTGATGATCTAAAACTACCTTTGACCAATTACCATTCACTGCTTCATTAGCATACCAAAATCTTATATTTTTATCTTTTATTTTTTCTATAAGCATAATATTGTGTGTCCAAGGTAATTTTGCCACTGCCGGTGGCAAAATTTCTTCATCTTGGTATTCAAGGTAAAATCTTTTCATTCTTCTTAAGTTCCTGGCAGAAAATCCCTTTATATTTGGAAAATCTAACTTTAATTCTACTTCTAGTGTTTCAATAAATTTATCTCCCCATTTAGAATTATCGTTTATTATTTTACCTAATTTAAAATATAAATTAATTAATCTACTATTAGCATCACTTAATATTTGTGTTTGTGTATTAATAATTTCATTTTTAATATTTACAATTGTCTCCTTGAAATCTTTTTCTAACATTTCCGTTCCTCCTATATTTTTAATATAATCAGCACTGCTAACTAAATTTATTTATTTTAGTAATTTGTATTTCTACACAAATGATATGGTCTTACTATATTTTTTACTTTCTTGGAATAAGTAAATAAATAGTCATTTATATCTATTGAATTAACATTTTTTAATTTACTTTTAATATAATCAATTACTACTATTCGGCTTGCTCTAATCTCAACTTCATATTTTGAAGAAATTTCTAACTCTTGCCTTGCATCTACAATATTTGGTAATTCGTAATCATATTCTATAATACCGAGTGCACGTAAAGTTTGTGGGATTTTGTAATCAGCACATCCTATTAAGTTAGAATAATCTACTTTAACATTTTCTAGATACTCTCTTATATGTAAAATATCAGATGTTAAGAGTTGTGCAAGTTTATAAAAGTATATAGTTTTACCATTATATTTTCTTTCATCCTTAAATGTTTTAAAACTATTAACTATCAAATCTAATAACTCAACATCAGATGACAAATTCTTAATATAATTATAAAAATTGCCGTTCATTTTCTCATTTACAATCTTACTTACTTCAGTTATAGTTTCATATCTCTCTTTTAATAATGGAATATTTACGTTTCCTTTTAATAAATGTTTAAATTCATCAAATGATATCTCACTAAAATCAACATTATTTGATTTTTTTACATAATTAATCATAATATATAAAAGAGCATCAGATCCGTCTTTATATCCTTCTTCTGTTTCTATAGTCAATTTAGGCTCGCCCCAAAATGAATAACAAATACATTCAAAAACTAATAATAAATTTATAATTATTTCTATATCTAAATCTAGTAAATTATAAGGATTAAACATTAACCAATTTTTTAAATTATTACAATCAATATTTTTTATAAATTCATCCAGTTTATTATAATTTATTTTAACATGCTCACTACTGTTCATAACATATTTACAAGTATTTTTCACATTTTCTAATATCATATTTTTTCTTCCTTTTTATAAATAGTTTTTTCATAAGTCCTACACTTACCATTTTTATCACTTTTTTTATCCAAAAATACTATAAAAATGTAAAATGTCTTTAATTTTTTTGTCTTATTTTTCAAGGGTTTATGAATGCTTTTTCATAAGTCTCCATATACCAGTTGATGTTTGTTTTATTTTCATTCATGAGAATCATCTCCTTTTATTTCTTTTCATTCTCTTGAGTCAATTCATAAAGTTCCTTTTCTTCTTTTATAATCTTTATCAATTCTTCCTTTGATGGCATATATGTTAAGTATTTTGATGCATATACATTTTTTACAGAATCCCCTAAAGTCATTTCTACTACTGCATCATCTTTATCTGCACATAAAAGTATTCCTATTGGCTCATTTTCACCATCAATCATTTGTGTCTTTTTATAATAATTTACATACATTTGCATCTGGCCAATATCTTGATGTTTTAATTTTCCAATTTTTAAATCAATTATTACAAAGCATTTAGCAAGTCTATTATAAAATACTAAGTCTGGATAATAATATTCTGAACCTATTTTTATTCTTTGTTGATTTGCAACAAATGAAAATCCTCTTCCAAGTTCAAGCAAGAATTCGGTTAAATGTGATAGTAATGCTTTTTCTAAATCTGTTTCCAAATAATTCTTATTTTCTTTTAAACCTGCAAACTCAAAAATATATGGTGTTTTCAATAAGTCTTCTGGTTGTTTTTCAATCAATCCCTTTTGAGATTGAGTTATTATTTTATTTTTATCAGGAGATATTAAATATCTATCATATAACTTTGTATTAATTTGTCTACTTAATTCTCTATATCCCCAGTTTGATTTAATTGATTCTTGTTCATAGAATTCTCTTTCTTCTTTTCTATCTATTCTAATTAATTCTTGAAAATGTGACCAGCTTAATTCAGTCGGCACTGCCGACCATATTGGATAAATTTCATAAAATTTACGCATTCTTCTTAGACTAACTGGAGAAAAACCACTTCCAAACTCATTAGTTAATTTTACAGATAAAACATCAATAATCTTTTTACCATAACTTGCTTTAGTACTATTTTCAGATAATTAATATGTTATTTTTCCAACATACCAATATACTTCAGTCATTGTAGTATCAATGTGTTTTAACATTTTAGAACGTGCTGATATTATTTTTTCTTTAATATCATTATAAATATTCTCAACATCTATATTTTTAATTTCATTATTATTAATAACTAAATTCTTATTATCCATAATCCATCTCCTTCATTCACAAAAAGTTTTATTTATGTGCCCATGTACAAATTTATATTAGTTTTATTTTCATTAATTTAAATCAAACTCCCTTATTATTTATATAAATATAAGATTGTGGTGCATTATTAATATTATAGTCTTTAAGTTCTTTTTGATTGTTATATCTAATACATTTCTTTATTTTAAATGCAACAGCAAATTCACTATTCTTAAAATAATTATCATATTTATCTTTACTAATACCACCATATATATTAGTTTCATCCCAAACAATTTCTTTTTTATTATATAATACACTATCTATTATTAATTCACCAACTATTTTTTTAATAGGTGAAGATGAATATACAATAATTTTATCAATTCTTTGCTTACATAATTTTTTTCTATACTCATATCTTTTTGTCCCGTCAAAAATCTTATTTACATATTCTGGTTTTATTGACATTAGTATTGTACTCATTTTATCTCCTTGTAGTAAACAAATTCATCATTTATTTTATTATACTTTTTATATCCTTTTTTAGAAACAAATCTAATTAAATCATTATCGTTTTTAATAGTTAAATATATATAATTAATACTATTATCTCTAGCAATATCATCAATCATTTTAAAATACATAGTTCCTATACCTTTGTTATTATCTTTAACTATCAATGTTCTAATTTTTAAGATATTACCATTTTTAAAAAATTGTTGTAAATCATTTTCCTTAATTTTTAAAATTAATAAAGAAGTTATTCTATTTTTAGATTCACTATAAAAAATATCAACATTATTTTTCTTCATTTTAGTTAACCAATTATCAAAATTACAATAATTATATCTTAATGAAGCAAAAAATTCATTGCTAATAGAAACATCATTAATTCTTGAATGATTAACCATAATATTTTTTTTTAGTTTTATTCCCACCACACCATATTTTTTTTGCTTTTCCATTGAATAAAACTTTTCTAAGTCTCTATTTAATTCTTCTTTAGATATAGAAGAATCTGCCAATTCAGATATTTGTATATCATTTAATAAATCAGAAAAATTTGAATAATATAAAAGTTTTTCAACCTCAAACACTATTTTTTCTTCCAATGTTGGTTCCTTTTGAAATTCAATATAGTCACCCACTTTAATTTTTCTTCTCTTTTCATCATTTAAACGAATTTCATATTGTTTTGTTCCATTTTTTATAAAGTTAAAATATTCTTCTTGTAATTTCATTATATGCAATATTATCCCCTCACTTTTATATTAGAATTAAAAGCTTTAATCCAACAACACACATAAGAAATTAATTATCACATAAATTTGTAAATAATTAAATTATTTAAAGTTCTTCATGCATATTTTCCTCTAAGTATTTATTATAAAACTCATCCATTGAAGATACATACTTTTGGTCTTGTATTACCCTATATTTTTCATATTCACTTTCTGCTTTTTCTATAGCCTTCTTATGAGATATATTTCCAGCATTTTTTAATACTTTTTTTCTTCTGAATTTTAATAAATCATCAGTTGCATTTATCCAATCTTTCATTGTCATAACGTGTCTTTCTTTAGCTTCATCTTCTGCAAAAACTAAGAATATATTTGTTAAATCATTTAGTTTTTCTAATTCTTCTTTATTTAAATAGTTTTTAGCAACACTTACATCATACTTATATATCAAACCATCTGGAGAATTTTTCCAGTTAGTTAAACCCATATACTCTTTATTTGAATCTGCTCTTGAATAAATAAGTTCTGCAGCAGTATGTCCTGAAATAGCATAATGTAATTTATTTTGTACTATCTTAAAGAATGTATAAGCATCTTCTGATTTTGGATTATAATCAGTTGATGTTGCAATAAATAAATCAGTTATTTTTTGATAAGACATTCTTTCACTAACACGAATTGTTTTTATTCTTTCTAGTAATTCATCAAAGTATTTAGAATCATACTTATTTCCTCTAATGAACCTTTCATCATTTAAAGCAAATCCTTTAGTCATATATTCTTTTAATACTTTTGTTGCCCATATTCTAAACTGTGTTGCTTTTTTAGAATTAACTCTATAGCCCACGGCAATAATCGCATCTAAATTATATGTATCAACAAATCTTTTAACTTTTCTATTTCCTTCTTGTTGAACTATTTCCATTTTGGAAATAGTTGAATCTTTATCTAGCTCTCCATCATTGTAGATATCGCTTAACCTTTTACTGATATCAGGTACTTGTACATCAAAAACCTTTGACATACCTTTTTGCGTAAGCCATAATGTTTCATCTTTATATATTGCATCAACAATAATAGAACCATCACTATTTTTATAAATTATTAAATTATTATCTTCCATTTATTCTAGCCCCCTACATTAAAAATTTAAACTTATTTCTTCTTTTCTATAAACAATTATATTGTACCATATATTTCTTAATTTTTTACTAAAAAGCATTAAAAAGATAGACTATTTAATCTATCTAACAATTATTTCGATAACCTCACCGATATACATAGTATGTATCTCATCATTCTTATATAATTTATCTTTTATATCACTAGGAATACTATTAATATCTAAATCAGATGAATATAATTTTTTACACACAATAGTTGTATTAGCTTCTTTAAATGTAGTTGTATTATTGATAAATTCTGGATGTAATTTAGTTAAACTAATTTTATCTTTATCTCTTCCTGATACACTACCTAATATACCTAAATCTTTTTTATATTCTGAATCATAAAAACTAACTGTAAAGTATTCATTATTTTCCATAAACTCATGGGTATAACGATTTTTTCTTACATAAACCGTTATAACTGGTTTATGCCATAATGTACCAAAGCCACCCCAACTTATTGTCATTGTATTAAACTTACTACTGTCTCCTGCCGTAAGTAATGCCCACTCCTTATCAAATTTTGATAAATTTATTTCATAATCACTTATTTTCATATACGCCTCCATTAATATTTATATTACATACCTAACTAATTTTACCATTTTCATCTATTCTAGCATTAATACTCCAACTATTTATATCATTAATTACTCTTTGTTTTTCATTTCCTTCTAATACCTCAGTTTTTGAATCTTTTTGAAGTGCTGGAATAATATAGTATTCCATAGAACCATCATTATTAAGACTAACTTTAAAAAGAGCTGTATCAATAGTTTCATTATTAAATAGAAAGTTACCTAGATTATATATAATTGGTTTATTATTATACATCTCAACACCTTGTAATGTATGAGCATGGTGTCCAACAACCATATCTGCTCCCGCATCTATATAGGCTTTCGCACTACTGACTTGCTCAGTTTCTAATTCATGTGAGTTTTCTCTACCAAAGTGTATTATCGGAATTACATAATCACATTCATTTCTTAATTCTTTTATTAAGTTAATCATCTCAGTAGGATCATAGCACCTAAATACTCCACCAGTATTATCTGTCGCACCTGGTGTCATAATATTCTTTTCGGCACGAGTTGCTGATACAAAAGCAAATTTATATCCGTTAATTATAAAATAATATGGCTTTTTAGCTTCTTCAATATTATGACCTGCACCAATATGTGGTATCTTATATTCATCAAATGCATCTAGCATATCATTAAATGCATCCAAACCATAATCATAAACATGATTATTGGCAAGAGTAACCATATCAACTCCCATTTCACCATAAATAGAAAGTCTTTCCGGTTTAGCTCTAAAAGTATATGTTTTATTTGGAAGTGCACTGCCACGATTACTAACTGTAAACTCAGAATTTACTATCATTACATCACTTGATTTCATAATATCAAGCATTTTATCACCAAGTACTCCATTAATCCCACCACGAGAATCATAATAAGGCATAATAAACCAGTTATCAGCTAAAGATACATCTCCAACAAAACTGATTGTACTTGTTTTATTAGATTTAATAATTTTAACATTATTCATATTATCATATTTCTTATTATATAAATCATTTAATACAATATAAGAATTATTAGTTACTTCATGCCACATGCTTTTATCATAATCTTTATCTTTTAGTAGTTTTTTAAGCCTATTTAATGAACCTTTGTAGTTTTTTCCTACCCAAGTAATAAATGATTTATCAATATTCTCATCTTTTAATTTACTTAATATAACATTTACTAAATCAATTTTATTCTTACTTTTAACTTTTTCTTTATTCTTATTATTAGAACATAATAGCAATACTGATACTAGTATAATTATTAAAATACCGATTACTATCAATACCATTTTTACACTTTTTTTTAATCTACGTCTTTTCATAAATCATCATACACCTAACTTCCTTACAATTGTATCATTTTAAAAAGAAAAAAGCGAGGAGTTCTCGCTATTCATTTGTAAATGTAAGTGTTCCTGTTGCGATTGGTAGATTTGCATAATTTGCATCAGTTAATGTAATTGTTCTTTCCTCACCTGGACTATTTTCAATTTCTAAAGTTTTAGTTTGTGTTGTTAAAGTAGTGCTTTGAACCTCAGTATCAAACTCATGATCTCCATCCGATGCTGTTTGTTTAAAATAAACTGTAGGAGCATTAGTTGCGTCATAAGGGACGTTATTAAAAACTGCATTACCTTGATCATTAGTAGTTATTTCACTTCCATACTCATTACCAGATGCATCAGTTCTAATAAATGTCGCACCAACTACTGGAGTACCACCTGAAGTTCCATCCTCAGTAACATGGAGTGTTAAAGTACCTGTTGCAGATATAGTAAAAGCATACTTATTAGTTCCTTCTTCTACTGTTACACTTTTAGGATTAATTGTTGTATTATCGTATCCAGTAACATTAGCTGTAACTGTATAAGTTTCATTAAGTAACTCAGTAGTTCCAGTACCATTAGTAATATTAACTATCTTAGCCATATAATATTATCTCACCTCTTTCAATTAACAGATTATTGTAATAATAATCTGTTAATAAAAAGGTAATAGATTTATCTATATCATTCCTAAATATACTTCTTGGAAATCTAAAACAATAATTATTATTTTTTCCAACATAGAAAAATATATTAATCTCTTCATCTAGTGATTTAGCTATTAACCTGTAAACATAATTCTTACATAACTTTATAGTAAGCAAATTATTATAAGTAGTACCTTCAAAAACTAGATTACCACAATTATCATAAATAAGCACGTCTGCTTGATTGATATTATTATAACCTAATCCGTAAAATTTGAGTGTTACATCTTTCATCTTATCACCTTTCACATTATTATATTAAGATGAATAATTTTGAATTATATCATTTAACCAAAAGAAAAAAGATTATCAAATCTTCTTATAGTTAATTCTAAATATTAATTATAAAGCTATTATATTTGTAATAATAATTGCAAGAATTGAAATTATTATAATAATTTATTCTTTCTTCTTAATGATATTATAATAGATATCATTGATATAATATTAGCAATAATACCTGCAATTGATATTACATAAATATTATAAATAAGCCACAAAAAATAGCAAAATAGCGCTGTTATCTTAATTATTTTACTATCTCCATACCAAGTTGGAATAATATAAATAATAGCAGCAATTAATGGAAATAATGATAAAACATTAGTATATGTATATATTGATAATGCAATATATATTAGTATAAATATAATTAAGAATAAACCACTGGATAATTTTTTATTCTTATCCTTAATTACAATAAAAGAATCTCTTGCAATTGCAACAAGTTTAGTTATGCATCCGCTATAAGCACCTAACAAAAAATAATGTATTAAATTTATAATATTTGATAAAACCATACATAATAACACATCTTTTTTTCTTTTCTGTTGATATGCAATTAATGAAATAATAAAAGCTAAAAATCCTATCACTTGTATAAATATATACATATTATCACTACCCTATATTAATTATATCACACAAACTAAAAAAGAACTATCTTGTTCTTATGTATTCTTCTACTAAAGGTATTCTTAATTTATCTTTTTCTCTTTTACTATCTTTTAAAAATTTTAAATAGTCGTTTATATCTTGAACATAATAATTTCCCAATAATTCTTTTTTCCTTCCATATTATCAAGTACACATTCTACCATATCATTTTCTTTATACCAACCATTATCTTTTTTTTCTAAATCATATTTAGTCTTTAAATAATCTAATCCACTATTCGTTACTGTGATATCTAAATCACCTGCAGTATCCATAATACCACGAAGTACTAAAGCACCAGATGATACAACTACAAAATCTTCTTTATCTGGTCCTAATGAATCAATCAACTTAATTAACTCTTCTTTTTTCATTCTTTCCATACTATCTATACCTTTCTATCCTTTACTTTCTTTATCTTTATTTTATTTCTTTCGTCTTGTTTGTTTAATTTTTTATTAAGTTTATCTATCTCTTTTAATTTTTTATTTAAGTTTTCTTCTAATTTAGTTAAATCTTTAATATTCTTCTCACCTAAATAAGTTGATTCTTTTATTGATTTAATTTCAGTTAACGAATCCATTATAAGTAATTCAGTCAACTTAGTTTTATCCTTAGTTGCTTTAATCATACTAGATAAATCCTCATATTTATAATCAACTTTAATCTCACTTTTAGTTTCTAATCCTTTACGTAAGCCTTTTAATCCTCGATTAATTAAGGCAGATCCTAGCGTTATATTAAATAAATTAACTTTACTAAAAGGAAGTGTTAGTATACCTGTCGCAACACGAAGACATGATGCAATCATTCTTGAATATCCCGTAGTCTTAGTAATTTTACTAATTTCTTTAGTTACTTTATCTACTTCTTTATTCATCTTATCAATAATAGAAGTAGCTTCATCTACATCTTTTTTTACTTTTTCTTCATTTCTTTTTAACTGTCTAATTTTATAGCCATCAAACTTATTTAATACTTTTATAGTTTTCTTAGATTCGCTTTTCTTATCTTTTTCTTGTTTACTGGTTTTATATATCTTAATATTCTTTATAGAACTCTTTAAATTATCCTTACTATCTTTTTCTTTATTTATATCTATATTATCATTATTAACATTAATACCAACTTTTTTACTAAACTGTATATTACTAATAGTCTCTATTACTTCTATATTCTTTTCTTTATTATTAATTACATCTTCATAATAATCCATTACTTCATAAGACTTTTTTACTTCTTCTTTATTAATAGGTATTATAAAATTATCTAACCTTGTTGTATCAACACCATCTACTTTACTTAATTCTTCTTTTAAAATAGATATTTTGTTACTAATATCAGTAATCTCAAAAGATATATCTTCTTTATGTTCTTCTGGATAATTAGTGTTTATTTCAATCCTTTTAATATCCTTTTTTACATCCTTAATAATTTCTTTACTAGCATTAATAGCTTTCTTAGTAACTTCTACATTTTTTAATTCTTCAGTATCAATACCTTTTTTCTTAACAGGTTCAACAATATAATAATCATACTTATCAAAATCAAACTTTTCAGTTTTTACGTCTACTTCTATTACCTTATCACCTAATTTTTTTAAATCTCGGTAATTTTTAACTTCCATCTTTTTTCTATAAATAAATATAACTTTAGTTTCTTTTCTTATCAGTTTGTTTTTTAGAAGTTTTATTTTAAATCTTTTACGATATAGAAAACTAATTAATCTATCTTTAATAGACCCCTTAACTCTACCAGATGTAGAACTTGATTCTTCATCAAACATAACTTCACCTCAGTTTAAAAACAGAAACTAAATAGTTCCTATTTTATTTAATGGCCAAATTCTTAGCATTGGCTTACCTACTATATTACTTTTCTTAACTAATCCAACACGTTGATTCCTACTATCTAAGGAATTTGTTCTATTATCTCCCATCACAAAATAATATCCATCAGGTATTTTAGATTTACCTGTTACACTCTTTAATGTAAAATCACGAGTTATATTTACAAAATCATCATGCGTTCTTTTGCCATCAATGTATAAAAATCCATTTTTATATTCTAATGTTTCTCCAGGAAGGCCAATAATTCTTTTTACTATTCTCTCTTTTTTACCATTAATTTTGGCATCAATTACAACAATATCATCACGCATATATTTTTTTGCAAGTTTATTAAGTATTAATACTTGACCATTTTTTAAAGTTGGATCCATAGATGAACCAGATACTATTACTGGTGTTGCGATAAATGTTCTAATTAATACAACAACTAAAACTATAACCACATATGGTATTAATTCTTTTGCTATTCTCATATCACACCTACTAAAATAAGGCTACTAGTAGCCTTATGCTCTTTCCTTAATCTTAGGAGTCTTAACTGATGCTTTAATATAATTTAATTTAGCACGTCTTACTTTACCACGTCTTACAACCTCAATTGAATCAATACGAGGTGAATGCATAGGAAAAGTCTTTTGTGTGCCAACATTTCCAGACATTTTTCTTACAGTAAATGTCTTACTTATTCTAGAACCTTGAATTTTCATAACAAGTCCTTCATAAGTTTGAATTCTTGTTTTAACATTTCCACGAGCATCTGTTTCATCAATCTTAATGTTTACTTTAACAGTATCACCAACACGGAACTCTGGAATATCAGTTCTAATTTGTTTTTCAGTTATCTTATCTACTAAATTCACAATGTCACAATCCTTTCTTTTATATTATGCTCATTATAAAATATATACTATAAGCGGAACACGTATATAATATTATCATATTTTTTCTGTTTTAACAAGGCATTTAAACATAAAAAATAAAAGTTTTTCACTTTTATTCTTCAATATCAGCATCTATTGCTTTTTTATCTTTAATTTTTTCAGGTATTAATTTTTTCTTTTTTACTCGTTTATCTTCATTATCATATTCTTCTTTATCAAATAGATTACCATATTTATTCTTATTAATTAAGAAATAAATGTAATTTACTATTTCAGTAGCTGAGTATGCAATTAAGAATATTCCAACTAGATTATAGAAATTAATTAATACTAATACTCCTAAAGCAATCATTACAAGTGCACTTATTAAGAAAGTTTTATAACTTTGCTTATCTATTCTTGATACTGCAACTGCAAGAATTAATCTTTTAACTCCCGCAAAGAGTATCCAAGAACCAAATACTACTTTAATAGCTATATCTACAATACTTGGAAAACTAATAAGTACAACTCCAAATATCATAAGTAATATATTTATCGCAAGCATAGTTGTATTAAGTATTTTATCATTAAATAAATATATAATTTTAATTATACTAATAAGTATTATCACTATTCCAATAAACCATGACATCATATTAATCATAGCCTCAGAATTAATAACAAGAATTACTCCTACTGCAAGCATTATTAACGATATCAATACGTTTGCTAAATTAAGTTCTTTTTTCATATTCCTCCTACTTATTATATTGATTAAATACTAACTTAATATTAGTATCAAAATCAATACTTTCTTCACTTTTTTTACTAATTACTAGTGTAACATCTAATTCATCTTTTGCCTTTATTATAGTATCATCATTTAATTCTTTATCTTTATTTAGTAGTTTTACATCTAGATTGTTATCATCAACAACAATACTATATAAATATGTATCAATAGTACCTTTATTTTTAATGTTTAGCTTATACTCAATATTGTTTTTTGTATCATCTATAGTACCTGATACTTTGATATTAGTTTTATCTATACTAATTGGATTATCTATACTACTCGATGTAATACTTATATTAAACCTATCAAAATCTAGATTAGTTGTACTATTTCCAGATAAATTCATGCCAGATTTATCAAGAATTAAATAACCAACTAAACCACATATACCAATAATAATTATTACTATAAATGCAAGCAAAATTCTATGATTACTCTTTTCCATATCACACAACCTTTAGCATAAATCAATTATACACAATAATTAGCTAAATTGCAAATTAGTTTTTATCTTTTATTCTTTCTCTTACATAAGTTATAAACTCATCTTTAGATACTGTAGTTGTTTCATGACTACCAAACAATCTATAGCTTATTAAATTATCTTCTTTTTCTTTATCTCCTAGTATTAGAGTTAAAGGTATCTTACTAGTTTGTGCCTCTCTCATTCTATAAGATAATTTTTCATCTTTACAATTTAGTTCTACTCTAAATAATTCATTTAATTCATCATAAATATCTTTTGCATAATCTAAATGATACTCATTATTTACAGGAAGAATACTAATTTGTGTTGGAGCAAGCCATAATGGAAGTACTCCTTTAATTTCTTCTAATAAAAATGCCATAAATCTATCAAGCGAACCTAATATCGCACGATGTAGAACTACTGGAGTCTTCTTAGTACCATCACTATCTACATATTTTAAATCAAACTTTGCAGGCAAACAGAAATCTAACTGACATGTTGATAATGTAATTTCATTTCCTACAGCTGGCTTAACATTTACATCAAGTTTAGGTCCATAGAATGCAGCTTCTCCTATTTCTTCTGTATATTCAATTCCAAGATCATTTAATACATCTCTTAATTCTTGTTCAGCATTATCCCACATTTCATCATCTGGATGATACTTTTCTTTATCATTTTTATCTCTTAATGATAATACACATCTATAATCTGTTATATTGAAATCTTTATAAACATCAAATATTAAATCTACTACATTCTTAAATTCATCTTTAATTTGTTCCTTAGTTACAAATAGATGAGCATCATTTTGACAGAAATGACGACCACGCTCAATTCCTTTTAAAGCGCCACTTGCTTCATATCTAAAATCATGCGCAATTTCTCCAATTCTTATTGGTAAGTCTTTATAAGAATGAAGTGTATTAGCATATATCATCATATGATGTGGACAGTTCATAGGACGAAGAACAAATGATTCTCCATCAACTTCCATAGCCGGAAACATATTTTCTTTATAATGATCCCAATGTCCTGATGTTTTATATAACTCAACATTTCCAACTGCTGGAGTCATAACATGTTTATAGCCTAAGCGTCTTTCTTTTTCTTTAATGTAATTTTCTAACTCTTGCCAAATAACATAACCATTAGGTAAATACATAGGAAGTCCTCTACCTACTAAATCATCAGACATAAATATTCCAAGTTCTTTACCTAGTTTTCTATGATCTCTTAATTTTGCTTCTTCTAATTCTTGTAAGTGTGCATCTAACTCTTCTTTAGTTTCAAAACATACTCCATAGATTCTAGTTAACATTTGATTTTTAGAATCACCCTTATAATAAGCTCCACTTGTTTTAAGCAATTTGAAATTCTTAAGTAACTTTACAGTTTCAACATGTGGACCACGACAAAGATCAGTAAAATCTCCTTGAGAGTAAGCAGAAATTACAGTACCATCTTCCATATTATTAATTAAATCTACTTTGTACTTATCATCTTTAAACATTTCTAAAGCTTCAACCTTAGTAAGTTCTCTTCTTACTATTCTCTTACCATCTTTAGCAAGTTTTTTCATTTCCTTTTCAATTTTAGGTAAATCATCTTCAGTAATCACATCTCCACATAAATCTATATCATAATAGAATCCTTCTTCTATTACTGGACCTACCCAAAATAAAGATTTAGGATATAAATGTTTTACTGCTTGTGCCATTAAATGCGCACAACTATGATTTAAAGTATTTAATTTACCATTCTCTTTGATATTTATCATATAATATTTTCCTCCTTATTTTTCTTTTCAATTTCTGATTTCTAAGTTCTATTCCTTTAATATTTTCTTTTTTTAAATGACGAAGATTATAATCAACTATGTTTCTTTTAATATCATTTTTTTCATAATTAATATCATCTACATCTTTATTGTTATCTTCTGAAATTTTAATAATTGAATCATTTATATCAAACCACTTATTAGCGTGATTATTAATATAATCTTTTAATATAGGACTAATTAACTCATTAATGCTAATTCCTCTACTAAAGAAATTACTTACTACATCATTAATTGTAATATCAGTATCTTTTAATACAATATTTATATCTTCATCACTATTTACAATATAAATAAAAAGTAAGTAAAGAATTTTTTCATCCATACCAATAATTTTATGAACATCTCTAAACACCGTACACATTTCTTTAGTATTGCCATTATGAATAAAATTAACTCTATTTAATTCAATCAACTTCATATAGCAATCCTTTATTCTTCTAATACTTATTATCTCTTCATCTGTTAACATACAACCTCCAACATACAACCTCCAAATAAAACAAAAACGCCCTAATTTTAGGAGCGTTTAAACGCGGTACCATCCTACCTTATAACTTAATTAAATAACGCAATAATGCGGAGCATTTTTCAATGTCAGCTTATCATAATAGGTAGTAACTAAAGATTCATTTATTATCTTCCACCAGCCGATAACTCTCTTTAAAACTCTATCTACAGTCTTATCCTATTCCTCGCCTTTCACAAGTATTATAATACATTTCTTATCCTTTGTAAATTACTTTCTTAGATTTTTACTAATCATTTCCATATCAACAGTTAATTGTTCTATTCTTGATATAATTCTTCCTGCTTTAATCTCTTCTACACCATTTTTACTAGTAGATAAATGATTATTAAGTTCTTTTATATCTAAATTAGATGTAATAAATGTGGTTAATTTATTATCCATTCTATATTGAAGTATTGGACATAGTATTTCATCTCTATTATAAGCTGTTAAATTCTCAGCTCCTAAATCATCTATTAAAAGTAAATCTACATTTTTAACATAATCCATAGACTCTTTAAAATCATTTGAAAACATATCTCTTACAAACTCAGGCCAAAAGATTATAGATGTTTTGTAACCAATATTCGCTAACTCATTAAGTGTTGCAGCGATTAAATATGTTTTACCGCAGCCAAAGTTTCCATGAAGAAATAATCCTTTGTCTCCTTCTTTATAATTATCTAAAAAGTCAAGCAACCATGTAATTGCTTTAAATCTATTTTTATCTGTTTTATATATTTTAGAAATGCTTGCTTCTTTAAGAAATTCAGGGGTATTAAAGTTTTTTACATTCTTTACCTTTTTATCTTTTTTTATTTCATTCTTTTTAAATCTACAAGGTTTATATTCAAAAATTAAATTACTATCTACTACCCTAGGTAAATATGCAAAACCTTTAATCTTATTTTTACATTCAACGAGTCCTTTACAATTAGAACAATTCTTAAACTCTAAACTAGATTCTTCTAGTAATGATGTATACTTTTCTAAGTATTCTTTATCTAGTTTTAACTTAGTTACTATCTTATTAAAATATTCATTTTTTAATGAATTATTATATTCTTTATCTAATAATTTCTTATCACTTTTAATATTAGTTAAATTATGTAACTCTTCCATATTACCTGCTTCCTATACGTTCTTCAAGTGCCTTAATTTCTTCTAAACTTGCCGTATTTTCCTCTATACTTTGATTAAACCAATCTGGCTTTTCTTCTTTTTTTATAATTTTTACATTATTATTCTTATTATTATTTTTTCGCATTCTTTTATATTCTTGTTCTGCAAAATTCATTGCAGCTTCTACAGTTTCTATATTAGCCCTACTCCACTGAGAAGCAATAGTATCAACATATGATTTTACTAATCTATTGTTATTTATTTTTAGTACATAATCAATTAATACATTAACTACTCCAGGTTTTAATTCTAAATCAAGAAGAAGATGAGCAATTATTTTTAAATCAGTTGCGGTAGGACTACCTTTTTTATATTTACTATTTATAAAATCGTATGGAGATGTTGTTTCAAACATATAAATCATTTTACTACGATTAGAATCATCATTTGTTTTTTTTCTTAAATACTCCGGTTGATTTTTATAAATCAAACTTGGTAATTTACCTAGATTTTCAAAGCTATAATACTTTTCTGCATTTTCTCTAAGTAATTTTTTATCTATTCTGTGCATATCATTAATACTGTTTCTAATTAAAGAAACCATATCATCATTATCATAATTGTAAATATATGCAATATTATATATGTACTCTTTTAAGCTTTTATTAATCGTTTTTTTATTCAATAATTCATCAGGAATTAAACTTAAAATAGTATTTAATTCTATCTTAGATAATATCTCTATATGTCTATAGCGTGACTTTCTAAGATCATAAATTAAATTATCATTAATAGTTCCATTATAAAATCCAAATACATCACTAAAGCATTTAGTAATATCTTCATAATCTCTTAAATTTAAACTAGGTATTTTATAAAAACTAATTATCTTTTCATATTCAAGTTTACCTATAGCATTATATAATGCAGTCGCTAATACAGGATTATTTATAAACTCTGATGCACTCATTGGTGAATACATCTCATATATATAGTTATTTACATTACCTTCTTTTTTATATGTTTTTAAAAGGCCTATCGCTTCTAATTTTATTCTTGCATCATCAATCTCTCTAATTGTTATTTGCATATTCTTAAGTAGATGATGGTGTGTCCATTCATTTGAAATAGTCTCTGATTTATCCAAATATGACCAAAGTGTATAATAAAGACTTATTGCTTCATTACCTACAAGTGGCTGATATAAATTAAGAAGGATACTTAAATCATTGTTATTTAAAACTGTTTTATTAGTTACAATAAATGTATCTGCTGCAAGTGTCATAATACCCTCCTTTAAATTATAGTTTAAGAACAAAAAGTCAAAATAAATTTTGACTATTGCCTACCTCACGGTAGGCT
>CAMJTE010000031.1 GCA_946408655.1 uncultured Caryophanales bacterium
GAAAGATTTTTCTAATATTTCACCTCTTTTCTAGTGTAAGTCACAAAACTGTAACGATAGAATAGATATTAATTCAAAAATGAGCTATGAAGATACAAAATTATATTTTTTCCATGAGTTAACTCATGCAATTCAAACAAGAAAAGTGGACAATCATGAAGAATGCTCATTTTATAATGGTAAAACAGGTATGTTTTTAACAGAAGGTGCAACTCAATTTACTGCTGAAATACTTTACAATTTATCAAACGGAACAAATATTCAATACAGACAACAACCAGGCGTTGTTAGGGGTCATCCTGAGTATGCACCTTACAGTCCTTTATCGGAATATCAATTGAATGGTAATATTTTAATGTTATTATCATCATCGTTAGGAGTGCCAATTAATCAACTATTAGCATTAGGATATAGAAAAGATGGACGTGAACAATTAAAGCAAATGTATGAAGTATTTCCAGGAAATAAGGGTAAATTTGAAGAATTTATGTTCGATTTGGAAAAAATATATTCTATAGATAAACTATTAATAGCTGGTAAAGGTGATTTGCTTCAAGGAAGTCCACAAAATATTATTATGCAAGATGGTCAACAATTTGCTGGTAATTTACAAATACAAGGTGAATTAATTGAAAAAGTTGAACGTGAGTTAGCTGCAAATTTTATATCTAATAATGAACCAGAATATATAGTTTCAAATTATAACAGAATATTAAATTTCCTAACCACACCAAAATTGCATCAAAACTTTATGAATGCTGTTAATGAAATTGCTAGTATGCAAAATCCTATAAATGAAATATATAGTACACAAGTAAGATAATTCAATATTATTCAATATTCGATATTATTCAATATTTATAAAAACATGTTGAATTATTTTAAAAAAGTAGTAAAATTATATTAGAAATTGATATTGGTGTCAGAGTGGTGTCACAAAGTTTGAAATAACTTAACCAACCGCTCCAATATGATATGAAACTCGAACTATTATAGTTCGTTTTTTTGTTAACAAAAAATTAGTAACAAATGATCAAATGATTGATTTTTCTTATATTTACTTTTTAAATATTTAGTTGTATAATCAAGTTGTTTATATGAGATGAGGTGTTGAACATGAAAAATAAGTATTCATTTTATTTTCAGAAAAATAATGAGTTATTTGGTGGCACGGTATTATCAGTATGCTATAAGGCTGATGATAATGAGATATTAAAATATGGATTAACTAGCCCAAATATTTTAATTTTGATTAAAACTCCAGAAATAAATGATTTATTATATAAGAAAAATTTTAATTATATGTCTGAACTTAAAAATCAAATAAAATGTAAAAAAATTTTGTTAAGAATTCAAAGTGAATGTTTACTTGGAATGTATGGAGATTTACATTGTGATTGTGAAAGTCAACGTTTAGATTCGATTGCTAAAATTAAGGATGAAGGAGGAATTTTTATTCATCTTCCACAAGAAGCACAAGGCTGGGGCTTACATTACAAACTTCAAGAACTAGAATTACAAGTTTCTGGTCGTGATGAAAAGGGGCAATATATTGGAGAAAAAAATAGAGATGATGCTCAAAAGTTATTATTAGGTAACCAGAATTTTGACGATTGTAGAAGTTATGAAATAATATATAAAATTCTATTTGATTTAGGAATATCTACAAAAAAATATATTCTAATTTCTGAAAGTGAAAGAAAAATTAATTCATTGAAAAAATTGGGTCTTGATGTAATAAAGTATAGTAGTTATAAGGAATTTGATGTAAATGTAGATAATATTTCTGAATATTTAATTAAAATACTAAACGGCACTCATACTTTTAATGATGAAGTAATAAATAAAATTGGAGAGCTTATTATTAATAGAAAATATAATGGGCGTACATTATCTACTCTTATAAATATTGTTGATAAAATCAAGAATGACAAGAATTATAATCTTAATAAAAATACCAAAGATAAATTTTTAAGTTTTTATGACCAAATTTTATGTGGTGTTGAAAAAAGATATATTGTTGATGATTCAATTATTAAATTACAAAATAATTTTTCTTGTAAGGTAAACAGTAGTATATTTAAGGCAATTAAGAATTTGTATGGAAAAAATGTTTTTGATAGAATATCACTTGAAAAATTATACTATTTTGAAAGCAAAAAAGGAAATAAATCAGTTAGGATTAGAAGTAGTAAAGTAATGGATACAATTGGAAAGCCTTGTATTTTTATGAAAGGTCAAATTCATGTTGAACAACGTACTTTTAATGATGAGAAAACACAAATTTTACAGGAAGAAATTAGTCTATCAAAGTTAAGATCATTTTTTGAAAATAATGATTATGATTATGTGAAAAGGGTTGAGATGATTACTATCATTTCTGAAAGACAGATACCAAATATTAACATATACATAAAGAAGCTTCCGAACATAGAAAATAGAATTATGGATGTATATGGAAAAAAAGATGTTATAAGAAAGTTCATAGATAATTTAATTAGTAGTTTAAATAGAAATGTACTTAACGAAGTTGTTTCAAATTCTGATTATGAAGATGAAAACTTTACTGATTATAATTTGAGATTTGCAGATATAGAAGTTGCAATTCAAGAAGAATTAGAAATATATAATTTGCTCAAAAAAGGAGATGAATAATTTATGGAGTATGAAGTAAGATATTATTTTAATACAAGTAAAAAGAATGAGATAATAAATAAATTAAAAAATATTGATGGAATATCTATGCAAAAAAGATGTTATGAGAAGACAAGTCAATTTGATCATCCGAATAGTGAGAATAGTTTTTATTCAAAAAATATTGATGGTAGATTTAGAATAAGAGTTACAAAAAATGATGAGATTTCAAAATGCAAAATAAGTTGGAAAAGAAGAATAAAATCTACAACCGATACAGAAATTAACAAGGAAGAAGAAGTTGAATTAAATATTAAATATGAAGAATATGATAACTTGATGTTTATAATTAATAATGTTTTAAAAATGAAAAGTATAGAGAGTTATGAAAGATATCGTACAATTTTTACAAATGATGAGATAGAAATTGCAGTAGATGAATATCCTTTTGGTATTGCACTTGAAATTGAAAATAAAAGTAATTCTAGCAATCCTGAAGATGTGGTTAAGAAATGGGTTGAAAAAATTGGTTTAGATATTAATGAATCTTATAGATTATCATGGGATGATAAATATCGAGAACTATGTAATAATCAAGGGATAAAACAGTATAATCATGTTACATTTGATTTGCCAATGCCACAAGTAATTGATTAGGAATTTAAATATATATGAAAGATATTAGTGTTTTAAAATATTTAAGCGAAAAAAGTGAATACGTCCATGTTAACATCGATAAGATATATTCGTTTTTAAAACAGATGGATAATCTTAATTATACTTATTGGTTAAGTGATACAAGAGTTTTTAAAACAGAGAAAGAAAAAATTATTTTTTCATTTATATGTGAATCTATTAATTTTTGTTTCTGGGGATGTAATGAGTGGGAAATGGAATATAAAGGAATAAATTATCATGGGTCAGAGGCATTATTTTATTCTTTACTAAGAGCAATCGATGAGAAGAAATTTATTATTGATGTTGATAATCTTTCTGAAATTAGTGAAGAAGAGTTTAGCAATATATTTTATTATAATGGGATAAAACCATCGTTAATGCATGAAAGATATCTGTTGTTTAATAATACAATTAATGTCATTAAACTAAAAGGAAATGAATTTTTCGATGAATTATTTTCAATAAATAGTGATGTTGAACTTGTTAAATATATAACTAGTACTTTCAATCATTTTAATGATGAAAGTAAATATAAAGGAAGAATAATTCATTTTAATAAAAGAGCGATACTTTTAGTTAATGATTTATATAATTTATCATCAACAATTAGACATAATATAAAGAATATTAATAATTTAACTGGATGTGCTGATTATGCTATACCCAAAATTTTTTTAGCCACTGGTATATTTAAATATAAGGATGAGTTATTGAATAAAATTTCTTCTGAAACATTGATAGAACATAATAGTCAAATGGAAATTGAAATAAGAGGAAATACATTATATGTTATAGAAATAATGATTCAATATTTAAATAATAACTGTATTAATATTAATTCTGTTCAATTAGATAATATTATATGGAAAACACGAAAAAAAATAAAAAATGATATTCCGGTGCACATGACTAAATGTATATATTATTAAGAAAAAAATATTGACAGTATTTTGATTAAAAAGTATAATATCATCAGATACGAGGGATGATTATGGGTAATGGATTATCGAAAAGAATTAATAGTTTTATAAATAATGAAAGAATATCTAAAGAACAATTTGATGAATTAAAATATGTTGCTGAAATAACAAATTTTAATGAACAAATTTTAAAGTGGTTTAGATATTTGCAATCAAATGAGATTATTGGTTGGCGTAATAAATTAGTTACAAAAAAGTTATGCAAAATTATGGAAAAAGAAGAATCATTACATTTTTATGCTTTGTTTTGTCCTTCATATATTAAAGGCAAAGATGAAGCAGGTTTCCGTACAGATGATGTTGGAAATACTACTAAAAACGGCTTAAAAACTCTTATGGATATTACAAAAAAAACTAGAGAATTAGGATTTAATTGTTCTAATCCGGAAGCAATATTTTTTGACATCGCTCTTGAACAACCCGAAAAAACAATGAATATGCTTGATGATTTAGATAAAAATATTCAGAATTTCTGTAAGTATATACCTGAAGGTATGAACTTTTCATTGCTAAGCAAGAAATTTCCAGAACTTATGGATATTGTAGGTTATAGTGGAATAATTATTGATCCGCTACCAGTAGATGATGTTGTTCTATCACGTATAATTGAACGTGGCGGAAAATTTTATGAACTATTTGGTTGGGATAAAGATAAAATAATTCATCGTTCTAAAGTTATAGCTTCAAGTGAAGCAACTGTTGGAAACATTATAAGACATCATATGCCAAACTCTATAATGGTATATACACCAACTATGCTGGAGCGTGCACAAGTATATTCTGGAAATCGTCAAGATGATCCTTTACCTATTGTATTTCCTAAAAAATAATAGTATAATGTTAATGAACTGAAATGCAGTTCATCGTGGGGTCGTAGTTATATAAAATAAAACGGTTGTTTTCAACAGAAATTGGTGTAAATCCAATCGACTCCACCAAATTTAGTTTTAAAATTATAAATAAAATTTTTATTTATAAAACGTGTGAAAATTTATTTGAAATTGATATTGCAGCTGTGCAGGAAATTTTGAAATAACTTAACCAACCGCTCCAATATGATATGAAACTCTAACTATTATAGTTTAGACTTAATATAGAATATTAATTTCTAAAATATACTTGTGAGCCTGGTTATGACTACGGTCTGCCAGTCTTTTTTGTATTTTATATTGTTCCTATAATCTTTGTTGAAAAATGTGGTCGAACAGTGACTGAAAAGCTATTGAACAATTTTTACTAATTGTATTTGTTGTAAAAAGTTAGAATTGTATATAATATAACTTATTTACATATAATAATATTGAAAAAATATTGATACTTTATTGAAAATATAGTATGATTTTACTGATGAGGAGTTGATTTATATGTTATCAATGTCTAATGCTATGAATATGAGTTTTAGAGTAGATAAAAATTTAAAAAAGCAAGCAGATGAATTGTTTAAGAATTTAGGTATGAATACTAGTGTTGCTATTAATATGTTTTTAACTTAATGTGTAAGAGAACAAGCGTTGCCTTTTACGCCTAATATGATTGCACCAGAACCAAGTGCGGAATTAAAAGAAGCATTAAAAGAAGTAGAAGATATTGAATCAGGAAGAATAAAAGTAAAGGGATACCATAATATCAATACTTTTATCGATGATATGCTTAAATAATGTTAGGATTAGAAAATACAAAGTATGAGGTAAAAGGTACAAGCAAGTTTAAAAAACAATTAAAAAAAGTTGTTAAGCAAGGGAAAAATATTAATAAGTTAATTGAAGTATTAAACGTTTTAGCAAATGGAGATACTTTAGATGAAAAATATAGAAATCATAATTTAATTAATAATAAATATTATAAGAATTGTAGAGAATGCTATATAGAACCTGATTGGTTATTAATTTATAAATATAATAATAATGACTTGATATTGTTTTTAATTGAAACTGGATCACACAGTGATTTATTTATGAAATAAATATTATCATAGATACATAATACCCTACGCAAATCAATAATGTGTGGGGTATTATGGTAAAATGATTATTGTGTATAAATGTCAATGTTATATGGTTTCAAGAAATATAAAAATCATTAAAAAAGATATTGCATTTTTTAAAAAATATGATAAAATATATATTGTTCGTGCAAGTTAATTTATGAATAAATGATCTTTGAAAAAGTAGATAAGTGAACTATATGAAAGACTGTAAGGCAATACAGTATAGATATTATCTTGAACTTATTAGTTATGAGTGAGAATTTATAATGGATTGAGTGGATGCTAATAGTGATATTAGTATTGAGAACTACAAAGTAGTAAAAGAGATAATAGTAGTTTATTATAGTTTATTATAAGGTACAGAACTAATCGTTGGTAATCTGCAAAAGCCTAAATCTATTTAGGAAGAAAGCCATCCGTAGTATATTGCTTGTGGTGAGTAAAGTGCTTAAGATGAATACCAATAAACCAATATGCAGTTGATACTTAGTAATAAGTGTATAAGATTAGAAACTGGTACTAGTAGCGCAAATCTGCAAGTTAAACTGGTGTAAATAAGTACTGATAATACTTAAAAAGATAGCCTAACGTGCGTGAAAGTTGTTGGTAAAATCCAATCCAGTAATAAAAGGTTAAAGAAGATATAAGGTCGCTACTTATAGAGGGCTTTAACTGGCTGGTGACTGAATAATAACTGGTTATAATAAATTAATGTGAGAAACATCATTTATCTATTTTTTTAAAGAACATTTTATAATAAATATAAAAACTGATTTAGTGTAATAGCTAGATCAGTTTTTTTCTTTTTCTAAATAATAGTTATATATACCATTTTTTATAAAATCAACATAAGGTTTAGTTGCTTCAGGTTTTAAATGAGTATTATCAGAGTATAAATATTCAGGGTGATTATTTACTTCAGTAGGCCAATCTAATATGTGTATGTTATCAAATTCATTAGCATAATTAATTAAATCTGGATTAGTTTCAGAAACATCAGGATTAGTTGTTGTAAGCCAAAATATTTCTTTACCTCCTGCAAGACCTCTTAAGTTTTCTTTGCACCTTCTATTAGGTTCACCATTAGTTCCTAAATTAAATACAATTACATCCCAAGTAATACCAGAATCTTTAATTTCTTTTAATACATCATATCCATCACATATAGTTCTATTTTTTAAGGCATCAAAATATCCATTAGGAAATGCTTCATATAAGGTATCAATAGTATTAAGCATAATAGAATCTCCGATACCAACAACTTTTAAATTTGTAACATAGTTCATTACTTCTTCTTCACTAATAACTTTTTCTTTTTTCTCTTCTTTAATAATTTCTTCTTTTTTCTCTTGTGCTTTCTTTTTATATTCTTCTTGTTTCTTTTTCATAATCTCTTGATTATCACTTAACTTATCTTTTAATTCATTTATCTCTTTTTTGTTATCTGTCATTGTTATATACTTATACCCACTATATATTATTAATAAAATAAACATTAGTTTTAAGAATGTGTTTCTCTTTTTTAAAGATATATGAATTATGTAGGATATTAAGATTGTTAAGGTGATTGTTAATAATATAATTAAAATGTTAGGTATTTTAGTAAGTGAGAATAAATATATAATAGGATATTGAATTAAGTATATTTCATAACTTATATCTGATATAAACTTAATTATTTTGCTATTAACAACAATATTTTTGTTAAATAGTATAGTAGATAATTCAATTAGTTTTAAAGTAATAATTGTAGTTGCAATCATACTTAGTGCGAATAATTTTGACGATGATGATATTGCTATAAATAGAATAATTTGTAATATTAAATAGACGATAAATCTAATACCAATAGGTAATTTTCTAAACTTATGTTTTGGTATTGCATTAATATCTGTGCGATATATGGCAAGCGTTGAACCTAATAAAAATGAGAATAATCTAGTAAAAGTATTATAATAAGTAATTGTTATATTGCTGCTTTGTGAAGTATAGTAAAAGAAAACAGTACTAATAATTGATAATATAAACATAAATATAAAAGGTATATACTTATTAAGTTTATTACCTATTTTTTTTATTAACGTAAATATTATAGGAAAGATTAATTCAATTTGTAACAGTATTGCGATATACCATAAATGGATAAATGGAGAATTAATGTTTTTAGCAAAGTAATCTATATTAGCATTTATTTGAAAGTAATTATTATATCCTAAGATTACTGATGTTATTTCTGATTTAAAGTTAAAAATATTTATATTTAGTAAACCTAATGTAGTAATAGTAGATACAACTACAATTATTAAAGGTAGATAAATCTTTTTAAATCTCTTTATATAATAAGATACTAATGATATATTTTTATTTAGTGATAATGTAGAGAAGTATCCGGCTAGAGTAAAGAACGAACATACTGCTAAGTATCCACCTTTTAATATATTTAAATGGTATAAAAGTACCGCACTACAAAATATAAATCTTAATAGTGAAATATTTTGATTAAATACTTTATTTTTCATTACAACCAACTCCTATATATATGATATCATAAATTTATACTTATTGATAAAAATATTATTGACTGTCATATGTTTGCGTGATATAGTTTGATTAGTGATTACTAAAGGATGTGATTTATGCAAGCCAAAGTATTAATAGAGATTAAAACTAAATCTATGGATAATGCTTTTACTTATAATATACCTGATAATCTAATTAATGATATTAAAGTAGGGGATAAAGTAATAGTTCCATTTAGTAAGCGTATGCTTGAGGGTTTTGTAATTAGTATTGGTAATTTTAATGTTAACTATGAATTAAAAGATATTAAGAGTATAGTAGGTAGTGTATTAACAGAAGAACTAATTGAACTCGGCAAATATATGAGTAAAAAAACACTAGCAAATTTAATTAGCTGTTATCAAACTATGTTACCAAAAGCACTTAAAGCTAGTTTTAAGACTAATATAAATAAGAAGTATGAAACTTATGTTGAGTTGATTGATAATAATTATATAGGAAAGTCTGATGCACAGAAATCAATTATTGACGCACTAAGTAAAACTAATTTAAAAAAAGATTTAACTAAGATATCATTAAGTGCTTATAATACCCTTTTAAAAAATAGTGTGATTAAAGAAGAGAAAAAAGAAGTATATAGAATTAATGATTGTAATAAAATTGTTAGTAATAAAGTTAAGTTAACTATAGAACAAAAGCGTGTTGTAGATACTGTGCTTAAAAATAAAAACTCATTTATTCCATATTTACTGCACGGCGTTACAGGTAGTGGAAAAACAGAAGTATATATGAATATTATTGAAGATATAATTAAAGATAAAGAAACAATCGTATTAGTTCCAGAAATTAGTTTAACTCCACAATTTGTATCAATATTTAAAAGTAGATTTGGAGATAAAGTTGCAATTATGCATAGTGCACTATCTGATGGTGAAAGGTATGATGAATATCGTAAAATTAAAGAAGGTAAAGTATCAATTGCGATAGGTGCGCGTAGTTGTATATTTTCTCCTTTTAAGAAATTAGGCTTAATTATTATAGATGAAGAACATACTGATACTTATAAACAAGATAATAATCCAAGATATGATGCAATAGATATTGCATTACGTCGTGGTAAATATAATAATATTCCAGTAATACTTGGTAGTGCGACTCCATCGATTGAAAGTTATACAAGAGCTAAACTAAATATCTATAAATTATTAGAATTACCTAATCGTATTAATAAAACTTTACCTACAGTAGAGTTAGTTGATATGAAAGATGAAATTAGACTTGGTAATAAAATTATATCAAGTAAACTTAAAAGTTGTATTAATGAATGTTTAGAAAAACATGAACAAGTTATTCTGCTTCTTAATAGAAGGGGATATTCTACTACGGTAACATGTTCAGATTGTGGTTATGTTATGAAATGTCCTAACTGTGATATTCCACTAACATATCATAAAAAGTATAATAAAATGATTTGTCATTATTGTGATTATAGTACTTACAAAGTTAATATTTGTCCCAATTGTAAGAGTAAGAATATTACATCATTTGGACTAGGTACTGAAAAATTACAAGAAGAATTAGAAAGTATGTTTAAAACTAAAGTACTTCGTATGGATATAGATACAACATCAAGAAAAGGAAGCCACGAGAAAATACTTAAGTCATTTAGAGATAAAGAAGCATCAATTCTAGTAGGTACTCAGATGATTGCGAAAGGTCTTGATTTTGAGGATGTTACTTTAGTTGGAGTTGTTAATGGAGATGCAACTTTAAACATACCTGATTATAGAAGTGCGGAAAGAACATTTGATCTTTTAAATCAAGTAGCAGGAAGAAGTGGTAGAGGTAATAAAAAAGGTAGAGTTATAATTCAAGGATTTAATTTAGAACACTATAGTATAAGGTTTGCATCTCAACATGATTATATAAGTTTTTATAATGAAGAGATGAATATTAGAAAGAAATTAAGTTATCCACCTTATATCGATTTAACTTTAATTAAGATATCTAGTAACAATTATGAAGATGCATATAGTGAATCATTAAAGATTAAACATTATTTAGATAAATATAATCTTAAAACATTAGGGCCTAGTAATAGTAATATGGCTAAAATTAATAATAAATACTATATTCAAATTATTATTAAGTATAAAAGTTTAAAAGAAATATATAATTATTTAGAGTATATTTCAAATATTTATAAAAGTAATAAAAAAGTTAATGTAGATATTGATATAAATCCTAAAAAAATATAGTAATAAGCGTAAATACGTGATAAAATATATGTATAAAGGAGTTGATTCTATGTTAAAAAATTTACCAATAGGAAGAGATAATTTTAAAGATATCATTGAAAGAAATTTGTATTATGTGGATAAGACTGATATTATTGAAGAAATGCTAAAAACTGATTCCTATGTATCATTATTTCCACGCCCAAGAAGATTTGGAAAAAGTTTATTTATATCAATGGTAGATCAATTCTTTAATATTGAATATAAAGATATCAATAAGAATTTATTTGATGGCTTAAAAATAAGTAAAGGTGAATATTATAATCGTTTATCTTCTAATCCAGTTATAAAACTAGATTTTAAGTTTTTAAAACAAGATAATTATGAAATTATGTATAATTCTTATAAAGAAATGATTAGAAAATTATACTCACGAAAAGAATACTTAAAAGAAGTATTAAGTGATAGTGAAAAAGATTTATATGATAGTTTTTTATACGAAACAGCAGATGTTAGTAAATATCAAACTGCAATTACTACATTATCTGAAATGTTATATAAATATTATGGTAAAAAAACTATTATATTAATAGATGAATATGATGTTCCAATCCAACAAGGTTATTTAGAAGGATTTTATGATGATATAGTATCATTTATAAGAGAAGTATTTTCTTCTTCATTAAAGGGAAATGAGTATGTAGAATTTGCTATAATGACAGGTGTACTTAGAGTAAGTAAAGAATCGCTCTTTAGTGATTTAAATAATGTTAAAGTATATAGTATTATGGAAGAATCATATAATGAAGCATTTGGTTTTACAAATGATGAAACTAAAGAAATTCTAAAGTATTACAATTTAGAATTAAATGATGATGTTAAGACTATGTATGATGGATATAACTTTAATGGTGTAGATATATATAATCCTTGGAGTATAATAAATTATTGTGCAGATAAAAAATTAGAACCATATTGGGTAAATACATCAGGAAATGGTTTAATAATTAATTGTATTAAAAACTGTACAGAAGATATAAAAGTAGTTTTTGAAAAATTGTTAACTGGAGAGGCAGTAGAGTTTATTTATAATGATAAAGTAACATATCTAGACTATAGTGATTTAAGATCTTTAGATAATATATTAAATCTGTTATTTATATCAGGATATTTAACAATAGATAAAATAGAAAAAAATCCTTTTGGTAATGATAAGAAGTATGCAAAATTACCAAATGCAGAATCAAGAGGATTATTTAATAATATTATATCTGAAATACTAAGTACAAACTATAATATACAGTCTAGACTAGTAGAATCATTTTGTTTAGGTATATTAAATAATGATAAAGAGTTAATTCAAAATGCATTAAATAGAATGCTTCCAAATATATCATATATGGACTCATCTGAATCATTCTATCATGGATATCTACTTGGATTATTCTCTTAATTTCTAAACAATAAGAGATTTATTGTTAGATCAAATAGAGAATCTGGTTTAGGAAGATTTGATTTAATGATTAAGGCTACAGATAATAGTGTAGGTATGATAATTGAATTAAAAGCAGGGGATAAAGAGTTAGATAGTATTGCACTTAAAGCGTTAGAACAAATCAATAGTAAAAAATATGAAGAAGAGTTAAAAGATTCAGGTATTACTAATATTTATAGATACGCAATTGCAATTAATTCTAAAGAATGTAGTGTAAAATAGTTTTAAATATCTAAAAAAATGTAGTATAATTATATTAGGAGGAAAGATATGAGAAAATATGTAAGTGAGTTTATTGGTACATTAGTACTAGTGTTGTTTGGTTGCGGTGTTGCAGTATTTACATCTGCTTCAGTAGTTTCAACTGCTTTAGCATTTGGTCTATCCATTGTAGTTATGGCATATACAATAGGTTCAATTTCAGGATGCCATTTAAATCCAGCAGTATCATTTGCTATGTTTACATCAGGAAAAATGAGCTTTAGCGAATTTATAAAATATGTTGTTGCTCAAATTCTAGGTGCTCTAGCAGGAGCTGGTTTACTTGCTTTAATCATTAATAATGTAGTATCATTAGGTGATTTTAAAGAAGTTGGATTAGGTGCTAATAGTTATGGTGGATTTGGTGTTAATATGCTTGGAGCATTTATTACTGAGACTATCTTAACGTTTGTATTTATTCTAACTATACTAGGTGTTACAAGTGATAAAAAGTTTAGTAATATATCAGGTATTGTAATTGGTCTTGCTTTAACATTTGTTCATTTACTTGGAATTAAAATTACAGGTACTAGTGTTAACCCAGCAAGAAGTTTAGCTCCAGCCCTTTTACTTGGTGGTGAAGCATTAAAACAAGTTTGGGTATTTATCCTAGCTCCACTTTTTGGTTCCGCACTTGCAACTATAACTCACAAATTCTTAACTAACGAGAATTAAATTATGATTAATTTCATAATTTTTTTAATTATGATGTATAATAGTTATAGTTTACTTCTAAAGAAGAATAGAACGAATAAAATATTAAAGTAAGGTGATTATTTGAAACAGTTAATAAAAGATAATTATAAATATATAATAATACTCGCAATACTAGCTATTATATTTTGGTTACCACTTCCGTATTATATAGATGCTCCAGGAGGGTTAACTAAATTAAATAATAAAGTTATTATTAATAATAAGAAAATAGATGGTAGTTATAATCTTACTTATGTATCAGAATATAAAGCAAGTATTCCTTTAATACTATTTTCATTAATAAATAAAGATTATGATATTTATAAAAAAGAAGATATAGTATTAGATAATGAAACTGATAAAGAATACTATGAAAGAGATAGATTATATTTAGAAGAATCAATAAGTAATGCAGTTATATCTGCATATAAACTTGCTAATAAAGATGTAAAAATTAGTAATAATTATTTATATGTTGGATATATACTTGATGATAGTAATACTGATTTATTAGTAGGAGACTCTATTATTAGTATTGATGGAGTTAAAGTTAGTACTAAAGAAGGAATTAATAAGTTATTAAGTAAGAAGAAAAGTAAAGATAAAATAAATATAAAAGTAATACATGACAGTAAAGAATATAATAGATATGCTTACTTAAAAGAGAAAAAAGGAAAAATACTAATAGGGATAATTCCAATAGAAGTATTTGATTATAAAACAGATCCTAAGGTAAAGATAAAATCATCAAAAAGTGAATCAGGAGGTAGTGGAGGATTAATGTTATCACTTACTATCTATGATTTACTTGTCAAAGAAAATCTATCCCATGGAAGATCTATTGCTGGTACAGGAACTATTGATAGATATGGAAATGTAGGAGAAATTGGTGGAGTTAAATATAAAATAAAAGGAGCAGTAAAAGATAAAGCAGATATATTCTTTGTACCGAAAGATAATTATAAAGAAGCAAAAAAGATAGTAGATAAAAATAAAAATAAATATAAACTAAAATTAGTTAAAGTAAATACATTAAAAGAAGCAATCGAGTATTTGAGAAAATAGCTCAAAATATGTAAAAAAAGACTAAAATATGTAAAAAATGCAAAAAAAATTGCATTTTTTTTAATTTTTGCTAAAATAAAAAAGGAAATTTGAAAGTTTTGTCGTATATTATATATAGGGAGTGGTTTTTTTGGATAACAATTTAATCGATGAAATTCGTAAGAGTGTAAATATTGTTGATGTTATTTCTAATTATTTACCACTTTCGAAAAAGGGAAAAAATTACTTTGGTGTGTGTCCCTTTCATGATGATCATTCACCTAGTATGAGTGTATCTGAGGAAAAACAAATTTATACTTGTTTTTCATGTGGTGCGAGTGGTAACGTATTTAAGTTTATTCAGGACTATGATAATGTTAGTTTTCTAGAGGCAGTAAAGAAGTGTGCGGATCAAGCTGGTATTAGTTTTAGTTATGGTAAAGAAAAAAGAAATAATAAGAATCAAGATTTATTAGATATATATGAATTTGCATCTAAATTATATCAAAATAATCTACACAGTTCTTTGGGTAAGGAAGCAAGAGAGTATTTGAAAAGTAGGTCTTTAGATGAAGATGTTATAAAAAAGTTTCAAATTGGACTGGCTTTAAATGAAGCTACGATGCTTGCGGATACTCTTAAGAAAAAGTATGATGATGCAACACTTCTTAAGTCTGGTTTAATTAGTGAAGGTGAATATAACATCTATGATACTTATCGTAATCGTATTATGTTTCCTTTATATGATCTATCTGGTAATATAGTTGGATACAATGGTAGAATTTATAATAGTAATAATCCTAATGATAGTAAATACATAAATTCAAGGGAAACGGCTATATTTAAAAAGGGTGAGTTATTATTTAATTATCACCGTGTGAAAGAGGAGTGTAGAAATTATAAGTTTGTAATTATAGTTGAAGGTCAGATTGATGCGATTAGGTGTTACCAAGCAGGATATAAGAATGTCGTTGCTTCTTTAGGTACAGCTATTACTAAAGAACATGCGATGTTACTTAGAAAGCTTTCTAATAACATTATTCTTTGCTTTGATGGTGATAAAGCAGGTGAGAAAGCAACTAATTCTGCAATAGAAGAATTATCTAAATTAGGTATTGAACCTAAAGTAGTAAGATTAGAGGATAATTTAGATCCTGATGAATATATATTAAAGTATGGCGCATCTAGATTTAGTGAGAAGATTAATAATCCATTTAATATAATGGAATATAAAGAAATATTATTAAAACGTAATATTGATTTAAATAATACTAAGGATCTTGCTGAATATACGAATCTAATGATTAAGGAAATTAGTAAGATTGAAGATGATGTACTTAAAGAGATTAGTATTAATAAACTTGCTAGTGAGACTAATTTAGATAATAAGTTTATTAAATCTAAGTTAGAAAAACCTAATGAAATTAAAACTATAAAAATTAATAATAAAATTAAATATAGTAAATATGAAAAATCTGAACAAGGGCTTATTTATTATATGCTTAAGAGTGATAAAGTAATTAAGATATATGAGAAGAAAATAACACATATGCCTACTGATAGATATCGTAAATTAGCGCTTAAAATAGATTGTTTTTATAAAGAAAAAGGATATATAGATTTAGCTGATTTTTTAACTTATATTCATGATGATGAGGAGTCTAGTGGTGCGGTAAGTGAGATTTTAAGACTTGATTTAAAAGATGATGTAGATGAAGAGGCAATACTAGATTATTTAAATAATATAAAAAGATATAATGATAAGAATTTATCAAATCAGTATAAAAAAGAATTAAAAGAAGAAACAAGTTTAGAGAAAAAAATTGAATTAGCGAAAAAAGCTTTAGCTTATAAGATTAGGAGTGAGAATAATGAATGAAATAAAAACTTTTGAAGAAAGAAAAAATGATTTAGTTAATCAGGGAAAAGAAACAGGTTTTGTAACATATGAAATGCTTGCAGAATCTTTAAAAGGACTAGAGTTAGATGCAGATAGTCTAGATGATTTATATAATACATTAACAGATAATGGTATTGAGATTGTATCTGATAGTGATGATACAACAACTGATGCTTCAAAACTTTTATTATCAGATAATGAATTAACTAAGGATTTGAATATAAATGATCCAGTTAGAATGTATTTAAAAGAAATTGGTCAGATTAGATTACTTACTTTACCAGAGGAGTTAGAACTTGCAGATAGAATTGAACAAGGTGATGAAGAGGCTAAAAATACTTTGGCTGAGGCTAATCTTCGTTTAGTTGTAAGTATCGCTAAAAGATATGTTGGTCGTGGTATGTTATTTCTAGATTTAATTCAAGAAGGTAACATGGGATTAATGAAAGCTGTTGAAAAGTTTGATGTATCTAAAGGATATAAGTTTTCAACTTATGCAACATGGTGGATTAGACAAGCAATAACAAGAGCGATTGCTGATCAAGCAAGAACTATACGTGTTCCAGTTCATATGGTTGAGACAATTAATAAACTTGCTCGTGTTCAAAGACAATTAACGCTTGAGTTAAATCGTGAACCTAGTGAGGATGAAATAGCAGAAAAAATGGGAACTAGTGTTGAAAAAGTTCGTGAAATATATAAGATTAGTCAAGATCCAGTTAGTTTGGAAACGCCAATAGGCGAGGAAGATGATTCCCATTTAGGAGATTTTATTAAAGATGAACATAATATGTCTCCTGAAGAGTATGCGACCAATGAACTTTTAAAAGATGAGATTAGTGAAGTATTACTTACTTTAACAGAAAGAGAAGAAAAAGTAATTAGACTTCGTTTTGGCCTTGAGGATGGAAAACCTAGAACCCTAGAAGAAGTAGGTCAGATGTTTGGTGTCACTCGTGAACGTATAAGACAGATTGAAGCTAAAGCTTTACGTAAACTTCGTCATCCATCTCGGAGTCGTAAACTTAGAGATTATATGGAGGAGTAATGTTATCTAAGAGATTAGAAACTGTTGCATCTTTGGTTACCACTGATAGTGTTATTGATGTAGGATGTGATCACGGATACCTAGATATCTACTTAACTTTAAAAGGTATTAAATGCCTTGCTACTGATGTAAGCGAAAATGCTTTAAGAGGTGCGATTGATAATTTTAAAAAGTATAATCTAGATATACCTGCGTTATGTACTGATGGGCTTAATGGTATTGATATAAAGAAAACTGATACAATAGTTATATCTGGCATGGGTACTGATACTATCATGAAAATCTTAAATAAGGATATAAATAATGACTTAGTAATATCTTCTAATAATCATTTAGAAAGATTAAGAAGATATATTGTTAGTATTGGATACTTTATTGATAAAGAAGTGCTTGTTATGGATAATAATAAGCCTTATGTAATTATTAAATTTAAAAAAGGTAAAATGAATTATACTGATTATGATTATATAATTGGTCCTACAATAAAGGATATAGATTACTTTAATTATTTAATAAATAAATATACTAAGATACTTAATAATATTCCAGATATTTATAAAGATAAAATTAAGTATTATCAAGAATTAATTAATGAAGTAAAAAACAGAATGAAAAGTGTAAAATAATTGTCAAATTATACACTTTTTTTTATATAATAGGAAATTCATGCTTTTCTATCAAAAACCATTGACAAGGCGAATGTATGTATGTTACACTAGTTATGCAACTGGAGATGATTATATGATGAAAA